>DZAQ01000002.1:9015-36303 GCA_022729615.1 Sulfurovum sp. | reverse complement strand
AGAAAAGAAAACTATGAATTAATTAAAGTTTAATATTGTTTTTGCTAAAATTCCGCACTATTTAGACTCACGAGCTATGCATCGTATGGCGTATCTGAGAAAACAACAATGAATGAAGGAATTTGGCAATGGCACATCACAAGTCAGCAAAAAAGCGTATTTTGCAAACTGCTGTAAAAACAGAAAGAAACAGATACTATAGAACTCGTATCAAAAACATCACAAAAGCTGTCCTTACAGCTGTAGGCGCTGGGGATAAAACCGCGGCTCAAGAGGCGTTCAAGATTGCAAACAAGCAAATCCACTCTATGGTAAGCAAAGGTTTTATCAAAAAAACTACTGCTTCTAGAAAAGTAAGTCGTCTTCACATTCTAGTCAATTCAATCGAAGCGGCGTAAGCGGCTTCCTCTTCCATTTTCTCTTTGTGTGAACTCATAAAGAGAAAATACGATAATCTACACTCTTATCAGGCAAAATGACTATGTTCAAAGAAAAATTGCAACCATTTATAGACCGACACAATCAAATCAATGAACTCCTCAGTGCACCGGATATCACCTCTGATATCAAGAGAATGACCGATCTTGGACGAGAACAGTCCAAGCTCTCCACACTTGTCGAGAAGGCGCGAGAGTATCTTCAAACAGCGCAAGATATCGATGAGAACAAAGAGCTTTTGGGCGATCCGGAACTAGGAGACCTCGCCAAAGAGGAGCTCAGCACTCTAGAGCCGCGGCTTTTGGAGCTTGAAGAGGAGATCAAGATATTGATGATCCCTTCAGACAAAAATGATGATAAAAACATTTTTCTTGAGCTTCGAGCCGGTGCAGGCGGTGACGAGAGTGCGCTTTTTGTCTCTGATGTATTTAAAATGTATCTGCGGTATGCCGAACAGGTTGGCTGGAAGGTAGAGCTTGTGAGCTCCAGTGAGGGAACCGCCGGCGGCTACAAAGAGATCATCGCGCAGATCAAAGGTGAGAGCGTCTATTCGAAGCTCAAATATGAAGCGGGGACGCATCGCGTGCAGCGCGTACCGGACACAGAGACACAAGGGCGGGTACACACTTCCGCCATTACTGTCGCGGTCATCCCCGAAGTGGATGATGTCGAGGTCGATATCAAACCCAATGAGATCAAAATGGATGTCTATCGCTCAAGCGGATGCGGCGGGCAGTCGGTCAATACAACCGATTCGGCTGTACGGCTCACTCACATACCAACCGGTATAGTCGTCGCGATCCAAGATGAAAAATCGCAGCATAAAAACCGAGACAAGGCAATGAAGGTACTCAAGGCAAGAGTCTATGATGCCGAACTCCAAAAACAGTTGGATGAGACATCAAGCCAACGCAAACTTCAAGTAGGCTCAGGAGACAGGTCTGAGAAGATACGAACCTACAACTATCCGCAAAATAGACTCACCGACCACAGAATCGGACTCACCATCTATGCTCTTGAAGATGTGATGGCAAACGGCAACCTCAAACTTGTGATCGACCCGCTCATCGCGCACGCTCAAGCGGAAGCGATACGCGCCGCCGGACTCTAGAGTACCTATAAATCTTTTGCTAGCGCAAAAAGATCTTTACTTCTCTCCACAAAATCGATGCAGCGGGTGCATATCGTTTCATTTTCCTTTTGAGGAAAGGATGTTTTGCACTCACTGCACACTACAAAATGGTGCTCTATCGCTACAACAGCCCTATTGAACGCCAAAGTGACCATATCAAGCTCCTCCTTGTCAGAAAATGCTTTTGGCTTGCATATATCATCACATATCCCGCATGCGATGCAATGGAGATTTTGAAAGAGAATTCGACTGTTATCTACACTATATGTCAGCGCCTTAGTGGGGCAAAACTGTACGCAGTCGCCGCAGTTTGTGCATTTATAAAAATCGATCTGCTTGTTGGCTGTAAAGCTGAAAGATTGATGGATGGCAGTAGTTTCCATTGTCTCTATCGTCCGCTTGAAGCTGTTTTGCAATAGTTGGCGGTATGTCGGTATCGGGTGCTCTTTTCTAAACACTTCCGTGATATCCACATCCTCTTGAAGCTCGTTCACCCCTTGAACAAATTTACCAAAGATCGCCCGACGCTCCAGCTGCGGAGGCGGCGCAGTCTCAAGAGTGATCCTCCCTTCCATGCCGATAGCATCCAAAAGTCGGCTTGCCTCATTGGCGCGCCTCCTGATATCTGCTTCTACCTTGCCATCGATATTGATCGAACACTCGGCACAAGAAGAGAGGTCGCAGATAACACTCTCTTTGCGAAGTCCCATGGAGATGAAATGATCTGCGTGAAAAACGCTCAAGCAAGGAGTGTTGCTTTTGCATGAGAGATATTCATCTTTTTTCGCGGCAAAACGAAGTATGAAGAGATTTTGATCAAATTGCGCAGTGCTGATAGCCTCGCTCGGACAGACACCCACACAGGCGCTGCACTCTATACATTGTCTGGCATCCAGCGCCATTCGCCTGTTGTTTCCCAGAGAGATCGCGTCCACAGGACAAATCTCCTGACACAAAGAGCACTCATTATAGTAGTATGCCGCTCGCAGGCACCCCATTCTGTCGATCTCTATACTGTGCCTGGTATCGCCTAGATCAAACATCATCTTCTGCCTCAAATACTAAGTTGCCATAATCCTCAAGCAAAAAGTCGATCGTAAAATCACACATATCTCTATAAAAAGGATTATTCGTCATCTCTTTGACCCCGACCATGAACTGCGGCACCCATGTCAAAAGATGCTCTTTGTAAAATTTGAGTTGATTTTTCTTATCATCAAGCAAGGCGAGCTTCTGCATGAAACCAAACTCTATGGCGATGTGATCCGGTACATGCAATGAGGCATTTTCGAGGTTGATATCATATCCGCAGTTATAGTAAAACTGCATGACAGGATTTTGCAGTCCGACAAGAATCTCATTTTTTACATCCTGTACGGAGGATTCGATCGGGTGATTATTCATCAAAAAGAGAGAATTGTACTCTATATTCAACTCTTCTAGCAGCTCTTCCGTATCTTTATTCAGCATATAGCGAGCTGCTCCATCGCCTATAGTCTTGAGCAGCTCCTCATTTGTCTGAATATCCGAAAGCAGTTTTTGATTGATCTCACTCGCATATATCCTTGATAAAAATGCAAAAATATATGCTCTTATCTTGTTGTCCATATTGTTCCTTGGTGCGTAACTGTTGTGGGGATTGTACAAAAAATTGCGCCAAATCGGCTTAAGTGAAGCGTTTTGCACCCCCTCCAAGTGAGAGAGAGTGCATGGAAGCCTAGAGGCATCCCTTGAAGAAAGATTTTGCCGGCGGAGGAGGCGCTTTAAATCCGGTGGCGGCAATAGTATTTGATTTTTCATCATACTTGCCCTGTATGGTCACCAAATCTTTTGCCATCCCTTTTTCGATAAGCTCACCCATCTCAAAATGTCCTTCCGGCTTGATGATATAGTATTTGAGCTCACTATGAACGAAGATTACCAATTCGGTTTTCATCGCATCGCCAAACTCCCAATTCCTATAGCATCCGCCCTCGCCGCACACTATGCTTTCGAGTCTGCAATCAGCAAAGAGTCCTTGGTCTGCACACCATTTTGTGGTCAAAAAGCCCTGCTTTTCAAATTGCGCCTCTTCGGCTTTTGGTTCTGTTGCCGCTTGTGTAGGCTCTACTGTTGTAGCAGATGTTTTTGCCTCACCCTCTTGCGCATACACATTAGAGAGAAGACCAAGTGCTACAGCCACGATCAAGACTGTTTTTTTCATTTTTTCACCTCCGATTTCAAAGTCATCAAATAGGCAACCGCGTCGCTGATCATAGCATCATCGGTCATCATCGGCGGCATTGTAGATGTACGGACACCCTTAGCATCGACAGTGTACCACTCGAAGTTTTTGTGCGCGTTTCTATTGTATCCGGGCACAACAACCGCGCTTGGATCTTTGATCGATTCAGCGAGGTATGCCGCAGATGAGTAGCCGCCGATATTGCTCAAATTTGGCGCCATATATGCCGGCGCTACCTTTTGTGCATCAAGCGTATGACAGCTTGCGCACATCGCCTCGACATTCGCCTTTCCCGCCTCGATATTGCCTGCAGGTTTGGCCGTCAACTCTTTTGCCAGCGCATCATCGCCTTTTTTGCCCTCAAGTTTGACAGCAATCCAGCCGGAGATATCCTTGCGTCCGTCTCTTCCAAGCTTCTCGCCATCCCAAAGTGCAAATGCAACCGGAAGAGTTCCTGCTGCTGCAAAATCAGCATGCTCACTCTTGAGCGATCTTGTCATCATGCCTGTCCAGCCATTTTTGCCATAGACCATAGCCATACCGGTATTTTCACCTCCTCCTCTGATCTCTGTCATGCCGCGGAAACCTTCTGAGATAAAGACTTTTTGGTAATCATACAGACCGGCCTCACTTACATTTTTTACGAAATTGGTCAGATTTTTATCAAATGCATTTGCTTGGTGCATATTGACTTGGAGTTCAACATTCCCGCCGCCATTTGGCTCATAGTGAACTTTGACCGCTTTTTGCAGATGCACCAATACCGGTCTGCCCTCCGAACCCATACCGATATATGGAAGCTTTTTGGGATCACTGAAATTAGTAGCCATTTGCACTGCGAAACCATCCGGATACTCATCTGATCGCGTACCGCTTTGGATATTTTCTGTGCCGTCAGCCCATTTTATTTTAAATGCGATGGAGTTACTGTCATACATTGCGGCGACATTAATAATCTTTGCACCATCTTTCGAGCCAAGTTCATTGGCTTTTTTATCATTGAGCTCAATCGTTGTCTGCGGATAGACGGTTATATCCACACCCTTTGCACTCTTCCATGCTTTGCTTTCTGCGCCCAGTTCAGCCACCTTGACCCCTTTGGGGGCTTTTGACGCTGTGATAACCGGATTGATCGAAATAGTGTTTTTGGTCTCTGCTGACGGCTTTGCCTCTGCGGGATTACCCATTGCTGCACTCGCAATGATACTTATTGCGGCTGCAGATCGTAAAATTCCATGTTTCATAATTAATTTTTTCATGCGTGTGCCTTGAAGTGTGCTATCTCTTTAGTGAATTTTCCTTTGACATATCTCGTATCGATCGGATCAAGCGGTTTCAGACCTTTTGATTTTGCTACATCTTGATAGTAATTGTTGTCAAGTCTGAACATTTCGGAGTGCTGGTAAGCGATCAAAAGATCCATCAATTCACTCTCTCCTGTACTCTTTCTCTTCTCTTTTTCAGCTCTGATAATTTTGATAGCCTCATGAACCTCTTTGCCGAAGAGCGTCTCAAGCTCCGCAACAGGAATTCTCTCAGAACCATCAATGATCTTCCCCTCTGCGTCAAATTTTGCGGGCGCTTCAGTCGGCGGCACATAATAGACATTCGGCTGAGTACCGTAATCGCTTCTAAGCGGAAGAGCTACCTTGAACTTCTTCACAAGCTTATAGACTTGGCTCTCCTCATCGTCTAGGAAGCCTACAAATCGGATACGACCGACACACTGCTGCGCACAAGCAGGCGGAAGCCCTTGTTCGATCCTAGGAAAGCATAAGATACACTTTTCAGATTTAGAGATTTTTGGGTTGAAATAGATTTTTTTGTATGGACACCCTGCGATACAGTATCTATACCCTTGACATCTATCAAGGTCAACCAGCACAACCCCATCCTCTTCTCTCTTGAAGATAGCATCTCTTGGACACGCACTCAAACATCCCGGGTTTGTACAATGGTTGCAGATCCTAGGCAGATAGAAGAAATAGTTATCGCTTGGGAAATTTCCTGCACCCTCATCCTCATCCCAGTTTGGTCCCCATGTAGGAGTAACATTTGGGCGCAGACCTGGCTCTTCAGCTCCCCTAGCGCTATAACCATTCTTGTCAGCATTGGCTCCGATAAGGTTCGCGGATGCAAGCGAGTCATAGTTATAATCCCAAGGCACACCGTAATCGGCTTCAATGTTGGGGATCACGCCCGCTTGCAAATCACCCGCGGCGTCAAATCCGCCTCCAAGCTCCATCCATTTTTTTGGATAGCCGTCACCAGGATAGGTTTCGACATTATTCCAATACATATACTCTCTTCCGTTTCTGTTGGTCCATTGGGTCTTGCAGGCAACTGTACAGGTTTGACAACCGATACACTTGTTGAGATCCATTACCATTGCTAATTGTCTTTTTGACATCAATCGTCTCCTTATGCTTTCTCTATATTTACAGCGCCGTCATATGCGTACTGGTTACCATCCCAAAGACCGCCGAACTTCAAGTGACCCCATCCGTCTGCCATCTCAAGGAGATTCATTCCGGTTGGCACACACTCATTGTGACCTCTGTTGTATTTGTACATATATGGTTCCCACCCGTGCTCCATGACAAGGCTATCGGGAGGACAAGAACTTGATACTTTCACCATTACGAAAAACTCACCAATTGTGTTAAATACCCTCATTGTGTCACCATCATTTAGATTGAGCTTCTCGGCAACCAATCTATTGACTTGACAATAGGGCACACCCCTTTGAAGTCTCTGAAGTGTACGGCTTGACTTATAGTTCGAGTGGATAGACCATCTCGCATGCGGTGTCATCAGCGTAAACGGATATTTTTTAGGATCTTTTGGTCTGATACCCTCCATACCTGTATTTGTCTGCGCTCCCATTCTTATGTACATCGGATGATCTACATAAAATGTTTGTCGTCCTGAGAGTGTCTCAAATCGCTCGAACTTGTAGAGCTGGAACTCAAATGTACTAAATGGTCTGTCAGAATACAGCGGTGAACCCTTGGCGGCCTTTTCGTTGATCTGCAAAAATCCGCCGGCAGCATACATCTTCTCGATAGTCCATGGCTGGTACTGGTCACATTTTTCCAACGCAGCCTCAACCGCCTGCTTGTCTGTACCCAAATATGGCTCCATCGCAGCTTCTGACTCTTCATCTGTATTGGTAAACTCTTTGTAGGCGATACTCAGGTCATGGAAGCCCGGTTTTGCATAGCGCTTGTCATCTTTGACTTTTGCTTTGGAGATATTTTCCGGCTTATTGGCGATCTCTTCGATCTTCTTCGCGATCAATGCCATCATACTCCACTCATCTTTTGCTTCACCCACCGGCTTCATATTGGCTATCGGTTGAGCAAGGTTGGTAAATCTATGATACCCCGGAGAGGTTCTCAAGTCCCACACTTCATAGTGCGATGTCGCCGGAAGAAGCAAGTCTGAATAGATAGCCGTCTCACTCATTCTATAGTCGGCATACGCAAAATAGCTGATCTTCTTGAAGAATGCCTCACGGTAGTCGGCCCCCTTATTTCTTCTGAATTTCGAGTCAGCCACAACGAGACACACTTCAGGCTCCCACCATGGTTTTACCACATTTCCATGATGGCTCTCCATATTGGCTTTACCGTTTTTGCCTTTCGCCAGCATCTCTTCGATGATCTCCATATACTCTTTTTTGCTCATACCGTTTTGAGCTCGTTTGACATCTTCATCTTGGAAATACTTGTCAAATGTTTTCATCCCATCGCCGAATACAAATTCACCGACAAAACCTGAACCAAATCTAGGATTGTACTTTCCTCCAAATCCTGAAAGCGCCCCAAGCCCTGAGAGTGTGAACTCATTTTCCGTATTGAGTCCGCCATATGGTCCAAGTCGTCCGGTCAATCCGCAAATTGAGGAGATGTTCCAGATACTCATGACTCCATTGAAATATTTGTTGAGCGAGAAACCGGTAGTGATAGAGACGACTTTTGGCAATGCAATATCTTTTGCCAAAGTTCTGACAGTATCAGGATGTACCCCTGTAGTCTCTTGAGTACTTTCAGGCGAGAAAGCTTCAATGTTTGCTTTGAGCATCTCAAAAGCAGTCGTCACTGTCACTTCGCTGCCATCAAGAAGCTTGATATTCCATTCACCCTCTAGCTCCGGACTAATACCAAGCTCATCAAGCTTGATGGATTTTGCGGTACTTCCTTCTGTGCCAGGCATCAAGGTAGGCTTGCCGGAAGTTTTGTTCATACAGTAGAACTCCTCCTCGTACTTCACATGCGCCTCTTCGTTTGGAGCCTTCTCCATATCCGATCTTCTAAGAAGTTTCTTGCTCTCTTTGATGACCAAGAATGGCAAATCTGTAAATATTTTTACAAATTCCGGCTTATAGAGCTTCTCTTTCAAGAGCACATGGATGACCGACGCAGCCAAAATGTTGTCTGAACCCGGCTTGATCGGTATCCAAAGATCGGCTGCCCTTGCAGAAGCATTGAATTCAGGTGTTATGATAATGACTTTTGCGCCGTTATACTTCCCTTCCCATACGAAGTGGGCATCCGGGATTCTTGAAACGGATGGGTTCCCGCCCCAGAAAATCGCCGTATTGACATTGTACATGAAGTCGTATGTTGCGCCGACATTCCCTTCGCCGTACGCTATCGCTGCGCCCGAGAACATATCTCCGAGATATGATGACGGGTAGATTCTGCTCGCACCTAGCTGCGTGGACAATCTCAACGGACCTCCGCGGCGCCCTTCAGTAAGCAAACCTGTTCCGGCATGCACCATGAGCTTATCCGGACCTTTCTTTTCGTCAGTCATGACATCAAAAATCTGTTGAGCCACCTCTGTCGCCGCCTCATCCCAGCTCACTCTCTTCCATTTCCCCTCTCCGCGCTTGCCGACTCGTTTCATAGGATAGAGAATTCTGTCTTTTTCATACATCATTTGCGAGTGCTGCACACCCTTGTTGCATCCTCGCGGATTGAAGTCAGGGATCTTTGCATTGATTACAGGGTATCTTGCAGACTGGTTCTCTCTGGTGACGACACCATTGTGCGACCAGATCTCCCAAGCACAGTTCCCTTGGCAGTTGACACAGTGATAGGCAAAACCGGTATCCTCTTTATTTCCTCTTGTAAATCCAAACTCATTTCTATACATCTCTTCCGTATAGGTTGTGTTTGGATAGTCATTTTTCCCGTTTTCTATTCGCATCACATCTGTCTTTGCAAACAGACTCGCCTGAGAAGCAACCATTGCCGCTGTCACACCGGAAAACTTCAAAAAGTCTCTTCTCTTTTCATTTGTCAAGTTTTTTGTCATGATTCTATTCCCTCTTATCTTCGGATTGGCAAATTCATATCATTGCCCCATGTATCCCAGCTGCCTGTAAATACCTTTACATTCTCATAACCTAGAAGCCTCAAAGCAGTTATGATATCGGAGCCGCGGCCGGCGCCGACCATGCAGTACGCATAGATGGTTTGGTCTTTGGTGACACCGGTTTGATCAAAAACTTTTTGCATCTCAGGAAGCGACTTGAAGCTCTTTTTCTTGTCAAAATCTGTGAAATTTTT
Source organism: Sulfurovum sp. (assembly GCA_022729615.1). Taxonomy (GTDB): domain Bacteria; phylum Campylobacterota; class Campylobacteria; order Campylobacterales; family Sulfurovaceae; genus SZUA-451. Next base: position 26,930 of record DZAQ01000002.1, on the reverse strand, counting down.
CCATTCTATCAGTTTTGAACCCGGAATATGCCCGCCACGAGCAACATTATCCATCTTTTTCTCGCCGATGATCTCGTCCATGCCGCGCGTATCGATGATAACAAACTTGCTCTTCTCGCCATTTTTGAGGATATCCTCCATGGCGGTTTTTACTTCATTTTTGTCTGCGATATAGCTATACTCGAACTGATCAGGATTCAATACATATTCACTGTGCTCATGCTTTGGCTCTTCACCCGGCTGGATCAGAAGTTTTGGCTGAAACTCATCCATTTTTGCTTTTGCCTCTTTGGCTTTAGCCTCAAGCTCCGTTGCCAGCTTTTCATCGCCGGCTTTTTTCGCCTCTTTGGCTTTATCTTTGAACTCTTTTCTTTCGGCTTTATGCTGATCATATATTTTTTGGTTTGGATCAATGGCTTTAACACCATCAAACCCGCCATTAAGGAGTTTTATATTTTTATGTCCGAAACTCTCAAAGAAACTATACACGCCTGTTGCGTTCGGCCCCCTGAAGTTATCATACGCAATGATCAATTGGTCGTTGCGGATGCCCTTTTCGCGGATATGCTCTTGAGCCTCTTTTGGGCACTGATAGAGTGGAGCACAGTGCATATTCCCCATCTTGTCAGAGTGGTGCAAATGGTGGGCATACATCTCGATCGAGCCGGCGATGTGGTTGTTTTTGTAGGCATCCTCATCATCTCCCGATATAAATATGACATTTTTATCACCGATCAATTTGATCGCCTCTTCAGGCTCGATCAAATTAACTTCTGATGCAAAAAGTGCCACAGAAGACACTGTTACCAGTGCCGCTACAGCACTCATCAATCTTTTCATACTTTCTCCTTATTACTTTTTTAAGTATTGATTATCCACAAAAAATAGTGTACGATCTCCACTCTCTCAAGCGTTCATTATAGATTTCAAACACTTAAATACTCTTAAATTTATTCTTATTGCTTTAAATACTTTATTTTTCTATTCGATATTTACCTATATTATTTATTTATAGAGTTTTTCTGATTGATTTAATAAAATATTTTTATTTATGATTTTTTGGTGCATATTTCCATTGCACTCTCAAAGGCAACAAACAACCAAGATCAAAATTGCTGATTAAACATTTTTTTAGACTAAGATGCTATATTCTTTTTTTTGCGACGGCAAATCAATTTTAATATATAGGAATACAGATGAGAGCCGATGAAGCAATGATACTGCTTGACGATATTGCACTTCCGATCGAAGAGGTCAGAAGCATATTTGAACAATTCAAAGAGGACAATCAAGTTTGCGGCATGGTCGCCATGAATTTAAGCAGACGAACAAGCGTTTATGACAATCAACTCGGCAAAAGCGACGAACTCATCTCGCTCCTCAGAGACCTTGGCAGTGTAAACGACATGGGCAGCAGATGGGCAGTGGCAAAAAATCACCATACCCCGCCGGATGTTTTGGAGAAACTGGCAAAAGACCCCATCAATCTCGTTCGGGCGCTTGTGGCTACAAATCCCAATACCCCGATCCCCCTTTTGAGTAGTTTCTTTTCGGATGAAAAGATAGTTCGCGACGGTCTCTCCGGCAACCCCAATACCCCGCAAAAATTTCTGAAGACTCTTGCCATGGATAGCGACAAAATGGTGCGTCTGAGAGTTGCCGAAAATCCATCCACTTCAAAAGAGGTGATTCGTGATATGCTGGGTGACAGCGACAAAGATGTCGCCATCGCAGCACAAAAAAGAGCCGAGGAGAAATAATGGAACAGACCGCTTCCTTGAAACACAACAACAGACAAAGCGACTACGAAACACTCGAGAAGCAGATTCTCTCCGTCTATCACAGCGGAGTATATATCACCTCTCATGATCTTGTTCAGATCGGTGCACAGCTAGAGTATGACCTTCCTCTCAAAGAGCGCGATATCCTCTTGAAAAAACTGCTCGGTGATGCAAAAAAAGATGGGAAGCTGGTTTTGCTCTTGCAAAAGATCGGCGCACTTCTCAAGCATAGAGCAGAGATCTATACCAAGCTGGGAAACAATCATATGCCGGCAAGAGAGCCGATCTCGCAATGGCTCCACAAGGCAAAATCAACCGATCTCCTCATCAAAAGAGAGATTCAAAAGGCCGAGTATGAGTGAGGAGCAAGTCAGCAAAGAGCTAGAGAAAGTTTTCTATCCGAACTTGGACAAAAATATCGTTGCGCTTAAGGTCATCGATAATATAAAAATTGACGGGAATAAAATAAAAATATCGCTCAATATCTCAAACGAATCAGTCTATCAAGAGATTGAAAATCAAATTACCGATCTTCTCACAAGAGATTTTGACAAGATAGATATCCAATTCCTCTCAAAAAGCAAAAGATCATTTCATTATGGCAATACCGCCAAGCCGAACAATAGGGCGCCATACGCCAAATATGTTCTCGCTGTTACAAGCGGCAAAGGCGGTGTCGGCAAAAGCACCATCTCGGTCAATCTCTCTATAGCATTGGCGCAGCTTGGATACAAAGTCGGTCTGCTCGATGCGGATGTCTATGGTCCCAATACGCCGAGAATGCTGCAAGTAGAGGATGAAAAACTGCGCTGGAATGACAACAACAAGATGATCCCGAGTGAAAACTACGGTATCAAAGTGATGAGTGTCGGACTCACCACGCCAAGTCACGATACGCCGCTTGTCTGGAGAAGCTCTGTGGCTGTTTCGGCGCTCATGCAGTTTCTTGAGGATGTCGCTTGGGGCGAGCTTGATTTTTTGGTTATTGATATGCCTCCGGGCACAGGAGATATCCAGCTTACCATGGCGCAAGAGCTTCCCATAGCGGCCGCCATTGTCGTCACTACGCCGCAGATGGTTTCTGTCGATGATGTGAGCCGCGCGATCATGATGTTCAAAGATGTCGGGGTAAATATCGGCGGTCTTGTAGAGAATATGAGTTATTTTATCGCACCGGATACCCACAAAAAATATGCTATTTTTGGCGAAGGCGGAGGCAAAGCAACCGCAAAAAAATATAATATTCCCCTTCTTGGAGAAGTGCCGCTCACCATGAATATACGCCAATCAGGCGATATGGGCACGCCGCCCGTAGCCACCGGAAGCGAAGAGGAAAAAGGGTATTACAAAACGATCGCCTACAATCTCCTCAAAGGGATAGAGCTGCTCTAGCGCATCCTCTCTATAGGCAGAGGGGCTCATAACTTTTTTTCTGAATAATGTCAATATAAGTACCTCTAAAAACCAGAAGAGACTGCCGCGCTTCGCTCGCAGTGACGGGAATTTGTCTTTGCGAGGAGTGAAACGACGCGGCAATCTAGAACTACACTACCTAAAGAGTCTTTCGATGACGAAAGTGTGTCATTGCGAATAGAGTGAAGCAATCTAATTTTTAGAGGCGCCTATAAAATTGCAGATTATTGCAGTGATTTTTGTAACTCTATGAAGTTTGCAGTTTAAATCCAAAGAGGGAAGTCCCTCCTTGAAGTGATATTAGAATCTATATCTGATGTAGAGTCTGAGGTCTTGCGCAGATTCTACTACATTTGGCAAGAAGAGAGCTGCTCCGGCCATTTCTCCCACCATCGGCATCAATGCCGCTTGGGTATTTGGATCCATTGGATTCATCCCTTGCGCCATAGCAAGATTTTGATAGACTACACCCAAATTGTGTGCACCGCTTGCATCGACAGTTCCGCCCATCGCAGCAAATGCTCCGGCTCCTTTTTTGAGCTCGTCGATCTCATACGAAGCGCCGCTTGAATTTCCAAAGAAACCTTGGCTGCCTGTGTAGTCATAATCGATATTTACATATCTCGCTTGAAGACTCAAAGCTTTATTGATCTGATATGTATAGTTAAGCTCCCATGCATCGCCGCGAGCAGCGATCTTGGATCCTATCATAGTATCTTCAGCATAGGTAAATGGTCTCCAGTACTCAGAGCCATGGTTGTACTCCAACCCGACCGTACCGTAAGTATCGCCATCCTCGCCTACAGGGAGGTATGCCCCAAACCAATAAGATGTGCCCGACTCGCTCTCGGTTGAACCAAGCATTGCCTTTCCGGCATCCGGATTGGTCTGTGTCCATGCAAATGAACCAAATACTTTCACGCCGGCACCATAGCCATCTTCTGTCACTCCGTCAACCAACATAGAGATCCCAGCGCCATCCATGCCGCCGTACTGCTGGAATGGACCCATTGCCATAGAGACACTTGGGTTCATCGGGTTACTCATATCCTGAGTAACTATAGGCTCCATATCTGGCAGATCAGATGCTGAGTACCATGTAGTTTTGACGATAAATTGGCCATCATTGTATGGTTCAAAGATAAAGCCTGCCAATGAAATGCCCTCAAGCTGATCTGCCTCCTCCGCATACGGTGTTGCGGTCGCGAAAAGCGGAGCCGCATTTGTTGAGCCCTGTCCGAGACAGATCTTGAAACTCATGCCGGATACACCTGTAGGCTCGCTCAAATCAAGTTTTGCGCTCAAACCGTCAAACTCAACATTGATCAAGTGACCAAGCGGAGATGCAGCCTCGTCATCCTGACTAAGGCTTGCAAGGAAACCATTTGTAGAAGGTCTTCTCCCGACGCTCATCGTCCAATCCAACCCTTGACCAAAAGCGTCATCTCCAAGATACAACCAATACGCCTGCTGTACACTTAGTGAGTCATCTGTCAACGCCTCGTTGCCGGTCCAGTCAAACATTCCTCCCAAGCTCAACGCCCTGCTGCCGCCTGGAGTCGTGAACGGGTCTCTGAAGTCAGCGCCAAAGGCTTTGTTCATAGAGAGACGACCCTTGAAGATATTCTTCTCATCCGCTGCGTATTCCATATTCAACCAAAGTCTCAATGAATAAAGCGCATCATTTGCATAGCTCTTGCCATCCGCCATATCGTAATTGATATTATCATATGCCGTTCTGAGATCTACACCCCATTTGATGTTGTCATTCGCACTCTGTGCTTTTGCTACACTTACATCCTTTTTGAGCTTGTCAATCTGCTTTTGCAGATTGTCAATATCACTCTGTGTCGATCCAAACGCTACTGTGGCTGCCACGATTGACAGCATTGCAATTTTTTTCATTAACTAACTCCTTTGATTTTCTTTTTGGTTAATGATAATATAACAGTTGAGCTGATATATTCCTTAAATATATATCTTTTTTATATTAAATTCTAACAAATTATCATTATTTTTATTTATATTATAAATTTTTAACCAATGATGTATAAATTATATGAAAGAGATAGGAGAAAGTTTGGGAAAATAGTGCGGGAGGCGAACCTCCGCAATGAAGAAGATTATCTTTTTGAGAATTGCGGAGATCTTCTCGCTTTTCTTTTGCCCGGCTTCTTCCGCTCGACGACTCTTGAGTCACGAGTCAAAAGACCTTCCGGCTTGAGGATCGCCCTGAAGGACTCTTCGAACGCCACAAGTGATTTCGTGATCCCGTGCTTGAGTGCGTCAGCCTGTGCTGCGTATCCGCCGCCGAGTGTTGTTGCTTTCACATTGAGCGTTTCAAGCTGTTTTGTAAGCACCAATGGGAGTCTTACCTTCATCTTGAGCGCTTCGTGACCGCCAAGCCATTCATCCAAAGTCTTGCCATTGATGGTCATTTCACCGCTGCCCGGTGTCAACCAAACTTTTGCAATGGCAGATTTTCTTTTCCCTGTTGCATAAAATGTTGCCATCTTAATTTCCTTTGTTTAGTTGAGCCGTATGCGGATGTTCGCTTCCGGCATAGACTTTGAGTTTTTTGAGCATTTGACGACCAAGTGTAGTTTTGGGGAGCATCCCGCGAACTGCAAGCTTGTAGAGTTTTTCAGTGTTGTTTTCGAGCATGTCGGAAAGCTTTGTGCTTTTTGTGCTTCCGAAATAACCGCTATGTCTAAAATACTCTTTGTCTTCGAGTTTTGCACCTGTAAATTTCGCCTTTTCAGCGTTGATGATGACTACATAATCACCGCAATCAACATTGGGCGTAAAAGATGGTTTGTGTTTTCCTCGCAAAGTAGAAGCGGCATCCGTCAAGATACGACCGAAGGTTTTTCCTTCTGCATCGATCAAAATCCAATCCCTTTTCACTTCATGAGGCTTCATGACTGATGTCAATTTCATGATGTTCCTTTAAATTTGTGTGGGGCGAATTATATCTTTTTTTTCTTAAAATTTAATTAATTTCATTTTGATTTAAGTTGTAAAATTCTATTGTATCCTCAAGCAGATAGATGATCACCCCTTCGGTTCTCTTTCCTGTGATTTTCGCGATTGCTTCTTGGTATCCCGCTACCTGCTCTATATGGCGCTCTTGATATTTTTTTGAGCTTTTATAGTCCACCACAAGAGCGCTTTGCGGATATTCCAAAAGCAAATCGATCTTTTTGATCTCTCCCCCGAAGCTTATCCCCTGCTCTTTGCTTATTCGAGCGTCATTCAAAAGTTTTTTAAAAGTTTCATCTTCTATCAAAGATTTGGCACGATAATAGATATCGCTGCGCTTTTTTTGGCTCAAAAGCTGTCCATATCTATTGCGCAGCGCCTCCATCGCTTCATCCAAACTACGCTGTTCAAAAGTGCCCATCATCTCGAGAAGATAGTGCAGTCCGGTGCCGAAAAGTATCGATTCCTTATCTTTTGCATCTCCTTTTTGGATATCCTTGGCAACCTCTTGTCTGCCATAGTGACTCGGCACAATCACCTTTTCTTTGGGTTGCAACTCCTTTTTTTGCTGATGCTCGTCTCTTTTTTGCAGCTCTCCCCGCGCACAAGGAGCTATTTTGATCGCCTCAAAGATCGAATCTTTCGGTTTTTTGATCACTATCAGGCTTTCTGCTGCGCGCGTAAGGGCGACATAGAGCATGTTGAGACGATCTTTCTCCTCAAATCTCTTGCGGGCACTCAGCACATTTTTGTAGGGCAGGTCGAAATTCTCCCTCTTGGAGATACGATAAAAGATACGATCAATATGGAGCATCTCGTCAAAACGGTATAGAATCGGCGCTGCGTCACTCTTTTTGCCCGTGATCTTGTCCACCACGATGACTCTTTCAAACTCAAGCCCTTTTGAACCGTGAATCGTCATAATTTTTGCGCCATGAATCGTGTGGTTTGCTACCGGAATAGAACTTCGCGCAAACTCTTCCAAAAATGCAGGGATATTTGCAAATTTTGCGGCAAACTCCAACAGCTTCAGGATATTGAGGTCGTTCTCAAAAAACCCGAACTCCCGAACCAAATGGTCCAGCAGAGCAACCGGCTGCATGAAGGGCGAAAACCATGCCAAATCCAACTCTTCATATTTTCTGCCCGCGCGCTCCAAAAGAGCCTGCGCATCTACCCTTTCATGGCGATAGAGATACGAGACCATCGAAACCAATGCGGCTATTTTGGGCAGGCTGCTCAGCGAACTTGAAGTCTGCAAGATCGCATCTATCCCCTCTATTGCGCACGCCTCTTGGAGTGCGATGCCGTCTTTGTTGGTTGCGACTAGGAAGGTGATATCATCCGGATTGATTCTGGCATCTATCAATCGCTTCACTTGGGTGAGCGCCTCTTCGATCACCGACTCTGACTCCAGCACCTCCACATGCCCGCTGCTTGCATTTTCGCGCGCTTTTTGGGGGAGATATCCCGGCATCGCCTCAAACCACTCATTAACCTGCTCTACGATACCGCGTGCACTTCGGTAGTTTGTCTCCATCTGCAAGATCTCTACACCGTACCCTTCGGCAACCTTGTCAAAAAGCTCCTCCACACCGCCACGGAACCTATAGAGAGACTGCTTGGTATCTCCCACATAAAAAAAACTCTTGAAATCACTCTGTCCTATGCCGGAAAATATCTCATCGATGAGCGGTCTCAGGAGCAAAAATTGCAGTGTAGAGGTATCTTGAAACTCATCGAGCAAAATATGCTGAAACCTAGTATCGATCTTGAAGTAGAGAAAATCTCGGCTGATACTCTCATGCAAGAGCCGATAAGTAAAGTAGGTCAAATCATCAAAACTCAAAACACCCGTTGATTTGGCGTGTCCAATCGTTGCATTCTTATAGTCCGTATAGAGCCCGAAGAGAGACTCCAATACAACCGACTCTTTGATCTCTGCCCAACTCAAAAGCGCCTCTTTGAGATGGACAAAAATCATCTCTAATGTTTCATTTGCACTCTTGGCAAACCAGCTATGATCTTGCAGCCGCTGATACCCGAAAAGCTCTTTACCAAAGAGATCTTTTGTGTTTTTACTCTCAAAGAGCTTGATGCACCTAGGAGCCGAACCCGCCTCCGCAAGCGCCTCGATCATTTGAAGCCTCAATGCTTCTATCTCCTCCTCGACCCCGCGCAAAGTAAATTTTCTTTGCTCCGTCCGGGGCAGAAGCGGATCTACCCTATAAAAACTCTGCATCACATCCAAGATTTTGGTCAATCGCTTATCCTCGATCTCCACGGCAGCCCTCACAAGCTTCATGAGTGCATGATGACCCTGAACCTCGCGAAGGAAAGAGCCCTCCACCTCATCAAAACCCTTCTCGCGTGCGACAAAATCCGGCTCCAATCCAAGCTCCAAAGAGGCAGAACGCAGTATAGAGGAGAAAAAACTATCCAGTGTCATAATATAGTTGCCGCTTCTTAGAAATCGCTCCAAAACTTCCGGTTGCCTCGCAAGCAGAGTTGCCCTGTCCAATCCCGTCTGCTCCATGACGGCATCCGCAAAAGCGCTATTCTCCTCCTTTGCAAACCCTTTGAGAGATTGGATGACCCTCAACCGCATTTCAGAAGCCGCTTTATTGGTGAAGGTCGCCGCCAAGATATTGCGCGGCGACTCCCCCATAAAGAGCAAAGAGATATACCTAGCGCTCAAAGCAAAAGTTTTCCCGCTGCCGGCAGAGGCAGAATAGGCCAAAAAAGGTCTAAAGCTCATAGATATTTCCCTCTCTCGCACATCAAAGCATAGTCGCAATATTCGCACAGCTTGAGATTTTCGCATTTTGACGCTATGAAAGATTTTGTATTTTTAACCCCTTCGATATGCTCCAGCAAAAACTCCCGCTTCTCCTCCAATCCGACAAAAGCGACATTTTTACCGCCTCCTAATATCTGTATAAACGCCAGATCGACACTCCCATGGCGCTCACTCAAGAGTTCATGGTAGATATTCATCTGAAAATCTCTCAATGATTCAAGATTTTTGCTCTTGTTTGCCTCCTCGATAGAGCCGCTTTTATAGTCTATCAAAAGCCTTTTTTCGCCCAACCGATCGATACGATCTATACTGCCTCCAAAACGCAAACCCGATATAACCCCTTCTACTTTTGCCTCACAAGCGGCTACTTGCCAACCGCTCTCAAAGTGCTGAATCTGCGCAGCAAAAAAGCTTTGGAGTTTTTCTCTCCACAATAGCCTATGATACTGCATTTGCGGATCTGCCTGCGGATAGATCTCATCAAAGATTTTGTCGAAGTTTTGATTCATCGCTTCGAGTGTTGCATAGTGTGCCTCTTTGGAAAACAGAGTCTGCAGCAATCGATGTAAAATCTCCCCCTCATTGAGCCTATCCTCTTTTTTTGAAGCAATTTTGCGTATATAGCGGTAGTAATATTTGCGTTTGCACTCTAAAAATGTCTTGAATTTCGAAGCAGACCAGACGATCTCCTCTGCGGCAAAATCCTCCACAACCACATCCGTTCCCTCTACTATCTGCGACTTTTCGCCATAGAGCAGGGAGAGGTCTGATCTGATTTTGTTTGGCTCCGGCAGTCCCAGCTCATAGAGGAATTTTGACGGGAGTCTATTTTCGCTGCTGCAGCACAGGATGACTGCCTCTTTTGCCCCCTCCAAAAGTCGTTTATAGTACTGCTTTTGGAGCGATTCCCTATCATTGAGCGTCGGAAGTCCCGCTTTTGAGCGAACCAACGAATTAAGAAATTGGTCTTTGCTAGATGGTGTCGGCACAATCCCCTCGTTGCAATCGATGATGACCACCCCGTCAAACGCGATACCTCTCGTCTCCAATACCCCCATGACCGTCACCTTTCCGCCACGCACATCGTCGATCGCCACTGACTCGAGAGCTTGCATCCAGAGGAAAAGCCACTCGCTCATCCCAAGCGCTTCACTCTCAAAAATTTTGACAAAATCCTCATAGCGCCCCGCCACCTGCTCGCTGACGATCGACTCATCCTCCAAATGATGCAATCCGGCGGCACTTAGTTGATCAAAAAAGTTTTTGCAGCTGCATTTTTGCTTCGCATCCAAAGCAAGTATGGCTTCAAAGTCCAAAGAGTAGTGATCCAAAAGGTATCGGCTTTCGTTATCATAGTTTCTCCAATACTCAAGCAGCGCCTTAAGTGATTTGAAGTGGGGAGTATTGCTATAATCAAACCCCATGGCAAAATTGAGATTGTGCATCGTATCATAGAGAAAAAGGCTCTCCTTGATACTCTCATCCGGCAAAATGAGGACGATCGAGTCCGGATCGATGCCCGAACGCACCATTTTCTCTATCTCGGCAAGTGCCGCACCTATCTGCTCATAGCGCTCTTCGACTTGATAGACTTTTGCATTGATCACCGCTTGGTTCTCTTTGGCTTCGAGAATCTCTTTTTTTCCAAAATCAAATCTTACAGCAGCATCCATCGGAAGCGTTATCCCATACTCGCCAAACCGCTCTTGCATTTTGATATTGAAACTACTCGTCACAAAATGGACAATAAGCTCTTTTTTCTCTGCTATCTTCTCCATGAGCCGCAGCTCATGACGACTCAAATACCCCTCGACAGAGATCTCTATGGAGTCAAAATTATCCAAAAAACCGCTATTGAGCTGATATATTGAAGGGAGAAAGGCTTTGTCGGTTAAACCTCTTTCATTAAGTTTGGCTTGGTATCCATCCAGAAGCATCTTGAGAATTGCCAAATGGCGCTCAAACTCCTCATAGGAGTCGGCCGCCTCAAGATCATCGATACCGATCCCCTCAAGAGCGAGCTCTTCAAAAAATTTGAAAATCGCATCGCTTTTTGTGTAAAATCTCGTTAACTCATGATCGATATTCAGCCGATCAAACTCTTCAAATCTCGCCGCTTGATGCAAAAATAGAGCTCTTTGAAGCGGGTCAACCATCGTATATTTTGGCACAAGAGCAACACGGCGCTCAAATTCATCCATACGCATCAATGTCGGCAATAGTGCATTCTTTTGTTTGAGATTCTCGGAAGCAGCACGGATAGCGCGTGAAGTCGGATAGATGATAAGTGTTTGCATGGAGAAAGTATAGCGAAAAACTAAAGAGGAAACCTATCCTCTTGACACCAAAGCGCCAAGAGGTTATTTTGCAGGCTGCAGATAAGCCTCCCTAGAGAAATATCCTGTCGCATCACCGACAACGGCGCGCAATTGAAGCGTATAGCGTCCAGGTTTCGTGATATTGATTTGGGGGGTAGTGTACCTGCCCTCTTTGGGCTCTATCACCTCGAACATTTGATCATCCACGGCTGTATGCGGTCTGGTCAACAAAAAACTCACTTTGATGTTTTGTGCATCTTTTCCGCTCTTGTCCACTACGCGAAATGAGAAATGGTTGTTTCCGGATGCAAGCTTGACCTGGTCGGGCTGAGGACGGTTACTGTGGATATTATCCGTCATCACCATAGTCTCTACGCCATCAAGCTCGATCGTATAGAGCGCATCAAATTTTTGCTTGCTCACTAGGATATCGTTGATCTGCATATCGGACTGCTGATACTTCATCATATAATCATTTGTCTCTTGCACGGGCATCGATGAAGCCGCCCTGATAGTCCAATATCCAAGGACAACTGCGAGCATGATGAATCCAAGGATCATATGCGGCCAATAGGTTTTATTACTTTGTTCTGCCATCTCTTACTCTCTTTACGATAGGTCGGATCAAAAAGATCCAAAAAACCAAAATAGTACCCAAATAAACAAAATATTGCAACACTGTCACGATCGTTCTTGTTTCACTTGGCAGCGTTTTGGTCATCTGGACACCTTTGGAATCGGCTATATTTTGAGCCAACTGAGAATATCCCTGCACTACACCGATGGCATACTTGTCCTGCTTTGTATTGGAATCTTTCGCGGCAACTACATCGACTGTATCATCGATGACACTCGCCGTATCATACAGCTCTTTGAGGTCATCGCTTGAGGGGACGACAGCCACCCTCCCTTTTTCTTGCGATTGCACTGTGATCACCGCATTGGGCGCGAATACCAGTACTACATAGGGCTTACTCATATTCCCTTCATGCTGCCTCACATAATTTACGAGGTTGAAACCCTCTGTAAAATTCTCATTGGTCGCGATCGCATAGGCATTGATTCCTGTCTTAGATGAGAGTTCGTCACCAATCTCTTCGACAACTTTTGCAGCATCTATTGAAAGCAAATCGTTTTTGATGAAATGTGAAGCATGCAGAAAAAGAGGGAAAAGCAGAGCAAGCAGGGAAAACCCCACTCTTGCTAGCTTCATAATTAGCCTACAAAGAGGTGATTTACGGTAAGAACCGACCAGAGTGTAATGATAGCTGTGACCACCATGCCCCAACCCAAAACCTTATCCATGATTGAAATCATTTAAAATCCTTATTACTTGGCATCTTCAAAAGCAAATTTTGCGTTATCCACGCTATTTGCCTTGATGTTGTTGATATCTAAAATAGGCGCCGGATTGTAATAGTTCGAAGCGCTTCCTTGCTGTACACCGATCCCCCACACTGTCAAAAATGCCAAGATAGCCAGCAATAAAACAGTTGCGATGAGCATTCCCGTTACACCGTCGAGTGCGAATACACCCCGGTTTGTATTTTCAGTTGTTGCCATTCTCTACTCCTAGCCCTTGATTGTACTCAAATATGTTGCCAATGCCTTCTCTTGCACCGGTGTCAATCTGCCCTTAAACGCAGGCATTGCGCCGATAGAGCCCTTTTTGCCGTTTTCTACCACTTGGTGTACTAATGCGTCATCATACTCTACAAGATTTGGAGCAGTTCCGCCGTTTCCTTTGCCATCAGCGCCGTGACATCCAGCACAAACACCAAAAGATGCCGGCTGTTCGCCCTTCATACCACCGGCTACATACTCGGCGATCGCCTCTGCATCAGCTCCTTGCGCCATACCGCCGGGCATAGCGCCCATCGCGTATTTCAACTGATCTGAGCCGTTGACGATCGCATGGAGTACTTGCTCTTTGGAGAATCGCTTCGTAAAGTCATGCGCTTTGCCCGTCAAACCGTCACCGGTTTCACCGTGACACGGAGCACACTGCACCAAGAAAATTGATTCGCCCATCGACTGCAAAGTTGCAGCATCGGCATTTTTGTGAACCGATTCAAATTTGGCATTGTAAGCCAAAACCTCTTCGTTGTATTCGCCTATCTGGCTATACGCATTGAGCGGATAGCCTGCTAGAAAATACCAAACAGCCCAAATCATCGTACCCAAAAACGAAAATGCCCAACCGCCGGGCAATTCATTTTTGTATTCACCGATACCATCCCAATTCTCATCTGCCAGCTCGCCTGTCGCTTTGTCAGTTTTCATCTGGTTGATATATTTTATCGAGACACCTACCGTCAAGACAGCTATCGCTACTGCACCGATCATCGTGATCAAGTTAATCGGATCACTCAAATCAATTTTCATCGAATTCACTACATAGATTGTAGCCCCGATCAAAACCGCAGCAAAGAGAAGTCCTTTTATCATCAATCCATTCATTATTTATGCTCCTCGCTTTCATTTTTTGTATGAGAATCACCCTCTATGGGTTTGCTTGTCACTTCATCATCAAGCGCAATCTTCCCATATTTTTCGTAATCCTTCTCACCTTTTTTTTCACTTCTGTAGAGATGTACAATATATCCATACAGCATGACTACCAAAAAGATGGTCATAAAGAAACTGGCATAGCCTTGTAAATTTCTTATGTCCACTCTCTATCCTCTTATTTCAATCTGTTCAGATACGCTATTATTGCGACGATTTCGGGTATTTCCCCTCTCGCAACAGCATCTTTGACATCTTTGTTTTTCATGTTGGCCGCGATAGCTTTCGCATCTTCAAGTGCAGCAGCTCTCCCCTCATCAAGTGTTCCAAGCTTTATACCGTTTGGAGCATCATAAGGCGTGTTGAATACATTTTTGACAGTCAATGCTTCCGCATAGGCTGTATCTACATCTGCCAAATTTGTAAACATATGTTTGTATGCCGGCATAACCGTCTGAGGAACGACTGATTTTGGATCCCACATATGGTTTTCATGCCAGTCTGTCGTTCTATAGTTCCCTACGCGGTGCAAATCCGGACCGGTTCTTTTGGATCCCCAGAGGAATGGTCTATCGTACGCGTACTCTCCGGAAAGTGAAACTTGACCATATCTATCAGTCTCTGATTTGAATGGTCGGATCAATTGCGAATGGCACTCATAACATGCATCTTTTTTATATACATTTTTTCCTGCCAGCTCCAAAACTGTATAGGGCTTGACCCCAACAACAGGTCTGGATGCCTCGGCAAAGTTGGGCAGAATCTCGATGAGACCCGCAAATGCGATGACAACAAATACTCCTACAGAGAAGAAGAATGGATTTTTTTCTAACCAATGAAACATAATAACTCTCCTCCTTATGCCATAGGTGATCTAAACTGCGGCTCTTCTGTCAATACTCTTGAAGAGGTCATTGTTTTGATCATATTGTATGCAAACATTAAAAATCCTACTAGATAAAGGACACCTGAAAGCGCTCTGATCGCGTAATATGGATGAAGAACTGCAACCGTATCGATGAAGCTATACATCAAGTTACCATACTCATCCACCGCTCTCCACATCATACCCTGCGTGATACCTGCGATCCACATAGAGGTGAAGTAGAGGACAACCGCTGTTGTCTGGAGCCAGAATTGTGCCTCCATCAACTTTTTGGAGTAAATCTCTCGCTTGAACATTCTAGGAGCCATATGGAATAGTCCTGCCATGATCATAAATACAACCCATCCAAGTACGCCGTCATGCACATGCCCAGGGATCCAATCCGTAAAGTGCGCGATCGCGTTGACTGATCTGATCGCCTGGATCGGACCTTCGAGTGTCGAGAGCATATAGAATGTTGACGCAAGTACCATGAATTTGATCAATGGGTTTTCTGTCAACTGATTCCACTCGCCCTTCATGGTAAGGAGCATATTGATCGCCGAACCCCATGACGGAAGGATAAGAACAATAGAGAAGATCGACCCCATTGTCTGCATCCAGTCAGGCACCGTGGACCACATAAGGTGGTGTGAACCGGCCCAAAGGTAAACAAACATCAATCCCCAGAAAGAGAGCAATGAGAGTTTATAGGAGTAAACTGCCTGCCCTGACTCTTTCGGAAGGAAGTAATAAACCATCGCTACGATAGGCACCGTGAAACCAAATGCAACTGCATTGTGACCATACCACCACTGTACCAAAGCGTCATTTGTGCCGGAATACATAGAGACGGAGTGGAAGATACTGCCGATTCCGCCGGACGCGAAGTAGGTCGGTATTGACATATTGTTGAAAAGATACAGCATGGCTATACCCAAGAAAGTAGCAATATAGTACCACATAGAGATATAGAGCGATTTTTCTCTTCTGATCCCAATGAGACCAAACACAGAAATACCCCAAATAACCCAAACAAGTACGATCACGACATCGATCGGCCACTCAAACGCTGCATACTCTTTGGATTGGGTCATGCCCAACTCAAGTGTAATTACCGCTGCCAATGCCCCTACGAAATAGAGCCAAAAGTGAAGCTTGCCCATAAACATCAAAAATGGCGACTCTGCCATAGAGACCTTCATGACTCTTTGCCCAACATAATAGAATGTTGCAAAAACACCGCTCAAAGTAAAGCCAAAAATAACTATTTGCGTATGCATAGGTCTCAATCTTGAGAATGTACCATATTCACCTATCAAATAGTTAAGTTCCGGCCAAGCCAATTGTGCCGCGATAAGCGTACCAATCAACATACCTAAAAATCCAAACAAAATCGTTGTATAAGTAAACAATTTCGCTACAGAATAATCGTATTCCAATGCTGCGTTCGACTGCATGCAATATCCCCCTTTTTTAAAAAATACATATAGCCCATAAAGAACTAGACGAGGCATTATAAAATGATTTATCAAAAAAAAAGCTTAAGAGATTATTTTTATAATGAAATAGTATATTTTAAGATAGCATTAAGGAAATATGGGTCAAATCCCCACACTTTTTCGCTCTTTGCAGAGATATTTTACAAAATTTTGGACACTCAAAAGGCTAGATTGCCGCGCTTCGCTCGCAATGACACGCTTTCGTCATCCTCGTGCTCGACACGGGGATCCAAAGATAGCATTAAGGAAATATGGGTCAAATCCCCACACTTTTCGCTTTTTGCAGAGATATTTTACAAAATTTTGGACACTCAAAAGGCTAGATTGCCGCGCTTCGCTCGCAATGACACGCTTTCGTCATCCTCGTGCTCGACACGGGGATCCATTGTCTCAGCGGATTCCTGTCTTCGCAGGAGTGACGGGGCATTGTTACTGCGAGACATTGAAAAAGCCGTGGGGCACTCTATCGGCGGGTTTTTGGAGGCGCTTTTGGGTTTTTCTTAGGCTTTGCCTTTGGCGTTTTGGATCGAATGGATATAGTCATAATTGATGGCGATCGGCTTCTCTTTTGGGAGATGTCCGGCAAGCCGCGTCAAGACCCCCTCGAAATTTTCAAAGAGGTAGTTTGCCATTGAGCCGGGAATTGGGTTGATCTCGTTGAGGATCACCTCTCCTTTATAGACAAAAAAGTCACACCGGATGAGACTTCCCAAAAAGAGCGGGTCATATATCTTCTTGAAATTCTCCTGTATCCTCTCTGCTAGCCCCTCATCGATCTGTGCAGCCAACACATTTCCATCTCTCGAAAAGTCCATATATTTTTTCTCAAAATCCAAAAACTCCTCTTTGTGAGGCTCCTCGATGATCGAAAGTTCCCACTCATCTGTTTTGCAGCCGGCTTGGTTGTACTCCTTGACTCCTTCGAGAAATGGCTCTACGATGACATCATTGTCAAATTCAAAGGCGACATCAAGCGCATACTCAAGCCCTTGAGCATCTCTCACGATACTGACGCCGATACTGCTGCCAAGTCTGACGGGCTTCACGATAAGAGGATAGGGCATAGCGGCCGTGCGGTTCCCGTTTTTCGTGAGATGTTCATACGGCAGGGTTTTGACGCCGATACTTTGGGCAAAGAGCTTCGTATAGAGTTTGTTGTAGCTCAACACGGAGGCTTCTAGGCGAGGAGAGATGAAGGAGATTTCATAAAACTCCATCAAAGAGGCGATTTTGCCATCCTCGCCATCTCGTCCATGGATGAGATTGAGCGCGGTATCAAATGTGATTTTCTTCTCGCCCAAAAGTGCCCCGATATAAAAACCGCCTTTTTTGAGCGAAAGCTTTTTGTTTTTCCTGTATGCGCCGGAGCTAAAGTGTTTTGACTGCATCTGCGCAGATTCAACCAAATAAAATTCTCTATTTTGATCTACAAAAATAAAGGTCAATTGGCTCTTTTGCAATACTTTTTTCATCGTAATCGCGCTTACGATACTGATCTCATGCTCATAACTTGAGCCGCCAAATAAAATTGCTATATTCATCTTTTGCCTTTCCTGCCTTAAAATATGTGGTTTTCTATATTGGGATACCTCCCAAAAAACCGGATTGCCGCGCTTCGCTCGCAATGACAAGTTCCCGTCACTGCGAGGCTTTGAAAAATTTAGAGGTATCCTTTATTGTGTCACTCAAAAAAGAAGCCAATTTTGCATCTCAAACGCCTCTTGGCTCATCGGCATACTCTTCCAT
>DZAQ01000002.1:0-8915 GCA_022729615.1 Sulfurovum sp. | reverse complement strand
AAGAAGCCAATTTTGCATCTCAAACGCCTCTTGGCTCATCGGCATACTCTTCCATCCGCTTGACTCAAGATACATTATTCTCCCTCCGAAATACCCAACAGCGTAGCGCTCTTTGAATATCGGGAAGCTGCCCGAATGCAAAAAGTGAAAAATTTCACTACTCTGCAATGGGTTGCGATAGGATGCAAAATCAAGCCTGTGGAGTGCACCGAGCGTCTCACGGAGCAGTTCATTTGCCGACATGGATCTGCTCAGCAGGTAATAGGATGGATACGCTACCACAGAGTCTTTCACAAAATCTGCGATATAGAGCCTCTCTTTTATCTGCATCGTTTGTACGCGAAGAGTATGGATAGACTCATTTTGACGAACTAGAGCATCTTTGCAAATTGCGAAAATATATATGCGCTCTCATGAGGACCGGGACTCGATTCTGGATGGTGCTGCACTGACATGATCGGCGAATCATTGTACCGCAAACCCTCTATAGTGCCGTCAAAAAGATTGACATGCGTGACACTCGCCACTTCGACCACATTGTCGGGGACATTATAGTTGTGGTTTTGCGCCGTGATCTCCACTGTACCGCTCTCTTGGTTTTTGACGGGATGGTTGCCCCCATGGTGTCCGAATTTGAGCTTATGGGTATCATATCCATGCGCTATAGAGAGGAGCTGATGCCCGAGACAGATACCAAAAATGGGAATTTTTGCTTCGATAAATGCTCTAATTTTCTCATGTTCAGCCTTCAAAATGAGCGGATCTCCCGGACCGTTCGAGAGAAAAATACCGTCAATCTCTTTGCGCTCAAATCTTCCGATAACCTCTTTGGCATCTATCGTGTTTGGTACCACCTCCACCTCGATACCCGCATGGGTGAGCTCATTGAGGATATTTCGTTTGATGCCAAAATCGAGTGCAACTATTTTTTTGGTTGTTTGGGGCTCTTCATAGCGAAATTCAATTGCATTATACCGTGCATGTTTGTGAGTATAGCTCTGCTTTGTGCTCACCTGTTCGATATAGTTGATCTCTTCGATACGAGGAGAATTTTGAAGAATCCTTTGAAGCTCCTCTTTGTCGTGAACTTCAGTGGAGGCAACCATCATCATAGCCCCCTCATCTCTGAGCATTTTTGTCAAATAACGGGTATCAATCCTGGTTATCCCCATCACTCCATACTTTTGCAAATGTGTATGCAAAGGCTCTTCACACCTGAAATTTGACGGCTTGGATTGATAGTTTCTGACAATGACTCCCTTGCAGTGCGCTTTGGCACTCTCCATATCTTCACTATTGCATCCCACGATACCGATTTCCGGCATTGTAAATGTAACAAACTGTCCCGCATAGCTAGGGTCGGTAGCGATCTCCTGGTATCCGGTCATTGAAGTGTTGAAAACGATCTCCCCCACCTGTGTTCCCTTGGCGCCAAAACTCTGTGCTTGCAAAAATATGCCATTTTCAAAATAGAGAGAAATTGTTTCCATCACAGCATCCCCCTCCTAGATAGCTCCTCTTGATAGAGACGCTCATAGAGCAGCTCGTACTCCTGACTGCCGGGGACGAGCTCTCGCTTCATATGCTTTATCTTCTCATATACAAGGTCATCAAGCTGCTCATAGGCATCTGCAAATGCTTTAAAACCTTTGAAGATCACATTGAGTATCTTATTCTCATTGACATCATACTCGATAAGATAATTTTCATAAAGCTCATCGAGTATAGTGTGCGCCAAATCATTGTACCTGTCGTCATAATTCACGATCACGCCAAACTCCGGCGCCATCTTTTTTTTGATCATAAAAAAGAGCTGCCGCTCATCAGCATGCTGAAACTCAATCTCATCATAATTCTCATCAATGATTTTTTTGACCCTCTCATCAAGCGCATGCTCTTTATGCAGATTTTCATCGATAATATTTTTGATCGCGGCAACAACGGCTTCACGCCCTTTTGGCATCACGATAAAGGGAGCATTTGCCAGATCGATCCCTATTTTTCCGGCAACATATCCTGTCTGCTGTGGCTTTAATCTCATTTTAGCTCCTTCTTATGATTGTATCTTCTCGCTCAGGGCTTGTGGAGATAATTCCTATCCTTGCCCCTATCATATTTTCTAATGCACTGATATAGAATTTTGCCGTCTCAGGAAGCAGTTCAAAATCTCTCACGCCAAGCGTAGAGTCCCATCCAGCGAAGGTTTTATAGACCGGCTTGGCATCTTCAAGATCATAAGGAACATAATCGATCTCTTTGCCATCTACTCTATACGCCACGCAGACTTTCACCTCTTTGAAGCCATCGAGAACATCCAGCTTCATGAGCGCTACTTGGTCCACACCGTTGATGCGAACCGCATGTTTCATCGCCACAGCATCAAACCAGCCGCATCGTCTCGCTCGTCCGGTCGTAGTGCCAAACTCATGACCGTTTTTGCGGATAATTTCACCCTCTTTTCCAAAATCCTCACTCGGGAACGGTCCGTTGCCGACTCTTGTGCAGTAGGCTTTCGCTATGCCGGTAACTTTGCCGATATCTTTGGGGTTGAGTCCCAAACCGCTGCAAGCTCCGGCGCTCACTGTCGTAGAGCTCGTCACATAGGGGTAGGTGCCATGGTCAATATCAAGCATTGTCCCCTGCGCCCCCTCCAGCAGCACCTTTGCACCGTCATCAAGAGCCTTCCAAAGCAGAAGTGTTGTGTCCACGATATAGGCTCCTAGAGCGCATTTATACCCTTCGAGTTCTTCCAAAAGTTCGCCTTCACCAGGAGTCGTGACGCCCATCACCTCAAAAATAGCACGGTTCTCTTCAAAATAGCGCATAATTTTTGCGGCAAGCTTTTTGGGGTCATGAAGCTCTCCGACCCTATGCCCGATTCTAGCGATTTTGTCTCCATAGGCAGGTCCTATTCCCTTGCCTGTCGTACCAATGGCTTTATCGCCCTTCATACGCTCTTTTGCCTGATCTATAAGCGCATGGTAAGGGAGCAAAAGGTGCGCCTTATCGGAGATAAATAGTCGGCCTTCGAGATTGTCAAATTGCTCCATTTCTTTGATGAAATCCTTTGGCGAGAGCACCACGCCATTACCGACAATATTTTTGGCTTTTGGATTGAGTACGCCTGACGGGATCAGGTGAAGCGCATATTTTTTATCTCCGATGACGATCGTATGTCCTGCGTTGTGACCGCCGGCAAACCGACACACCATGTCATGCGTTTGCGCCATATGATCTACGATCTTTCCTTTCCCCTCATCGCCCCACTGAAGCCCTACAATAAGATTTGCTCTATTCATCTGCGTTATCCTTACTCTGCTCTGTTTAATTTATAGGCTATGCACTCATCGGTATAGAGTGCAAATCCGGCAGCCTCAATGCCGTCAACAACATACACTCCCCCCATTGCTAGGAGTCTGTTTGATTCAAACATTTTAAATGTAAGCGAATCATAATAGCGCATCTTTGCATAATAGAGGGGTGAAACGATGATATTGTCATACCGAATCTGCGCAGCCGCCTCTTTGATCTTCCCTAGCTCCATGGCAATATCCTCCGGAAAGGGGGTCAAATCGCTGAGCTCCTCTACGCTGTGAAGCCGTACCAATCTCTCCATCCAAGGCAATGCAGACTCAAGAAGCCGCTCAATATTCATAGAGCGCAAAAGCTCCAATGAAACACCATACTTCTCACTCAGCAGATGCGGGATGCGGATATTTGCAAGCTGCAAAATCGGCGTCATTTCCAAGGCTTTCACGATCTCTATCGTAGTATTGATACTCTCACCGAAAGTCCCCCCGATCACCTCTGCACCTACTTGGTGCCGCTCTTTTGTCGGAAACACGACGGTTGGCTGCACATAAAACCATCTCTTTGAGAGCATACTTCTTCCAAGCCGCTTGGTAACTATCCGTACGACATCTACCGTACTGTCAGCACGAAGCGTCACTGCATAATTTTGTGCATCATTGAGCCGTATCAGCGGCTTCAAATCACTGAAACTTTCATGCTGGTGATACGAAAAAATCGGGGTCACTATCTCCTCGAACCCGAGCGCTTCAAGTCTCTCTACGGCAATATTCTCGATTTGCCGCTTGAGTTGCGCACTCCTGCCAAAATAGAGCCTGCTTCCGCTAGGAATCTCATGTTCGAATATCATTCTGTCCTATTTTCTACAATGGATTTAAAGTAATTTTGGTTGAATACACGATTTGCCGTGCCGTCATACGCTCTTCGACCAAGTTTCGCCAAAGCCAATTCAACAGCATTGAGCGTCCATGCTATCTCGTAGGGCTCTATAAGTCCCATTTGATTGATACGAAAAATTTTTCCCGCCAAATGATCCTGTCCTCCTGCCACATTGACCCCAAAATCCTTTTTGAGGATGGAGCGGATCGCCGAAGCATCCGCATCATCCACAGTACTCATCGATTTGGCAGGAGCAGTCGGATAGATATGGAGTCCTAGGGCATTGAGCGCCAGATGTGCCGCCTCTGCTCTTTGGGCTGTCTCATCATAGAGTTTTGCAAACCCGCCATCCTCTTTGATCTTTTGAAGCACTGCTTTGAGTCCGATGATCAAAGTAGTTGCCGCAGTCCAGGCGGTCGTGTTTTTCACTTGGTTTTTGATCTCTGTCGCGAGATTGAAATAGTATCCTCTGCCGCTCCCTATCTTTTCGAGCGCAGCACTGCCTAGTCCCAATATAGCCAGTCCCGGAGGAAGCATCAATGCCTTTTGACTCCCCGCCAACAGGCAATCTATGTGCGTCGTATCGATAGGCTCTACCCCAACGGCCGTAATTCCGTCGGCGATCACCATGATCTTCGGATCAACCGCCTTGATCGCTGCGGCTATCTCTTCTACAGGGTGGCGCAACCCTCCGGCAGATTCTGAAATTTGAATCGCAACAGCATCAATCTGGGGATGCTTCTTGAGCGTCTCTACTACCTCGCCGACTGTCGCCGGAGTATCCCACTCATGCCTGATCTCTACACTCCCAAGCCCGCTTGCCTTGGCTATCTTGCCAAAACGCTCTCCAAATTTTCCGGAGTTGATATTGAGCAGTGTATCGTGACAGAGATTGATCACGGCAGACTCCATAGCCCCTGTCCCGGAGGAGGCGAGCATCACAACCTCATCCATGCCGAAAAGCTCAAAAAGAAGTTCTCGCGTCTGGGCGAAAATCGCCTCAAACTCCGGAGTACGGTGATGCAGAGTCTCGCCTGCCATCGCGATCCTGGCAAATTCCGGAACAGGAGTAGGTCCCGGTGTAAAAAGTAACATTTTGCTCTCTCCTTTTATCCTTGCATAATTGGTAGAATTATATCCAAAGAGTATTTAGGGATGGGTAAAAGCCTCAACCCTCGTCAGGAAAAAGATCAAAAGTCTGCTGCCCTATCTCTTCGTATCTGCTATAGTAGCGCTCTACAAATTCTCGCACAAGCTCATCCTTCGGCAGATAAGCTCCCTCTTTGCGCACGACATAACGATTTAAATAATTTGCCGCATCCTCTTTGCGAAGATAGTGCAGAGCCAAATCCCGATATGCTGCCTGATAATAGACCTTCATCATCTCGTAGCGGCTGTAATCTATGCGGATCACCCCATCAAAGCTCACTGTAGCGCTCTTGAAGAGCAGATCAAGATGGATCAACCCCTCACAATAGTACGGCAGCACCTCCCCGACACGGCGCCAAGCCATCAGCCCCACCGCACGCGAGACCAAATCATCTATCAAATGTTTTCTGAGGCTCGGCTCATCATTTTCAAAAAATGCCATCAATCCGCCTGTTGTCGCCTTGAACTCCTCGATATTTTTGAACTGCCCCGATCTGTTCATAGCGCTTTCAGTCTCTCTATCCATCCACAAAATATGACCAAATTCATGCCCTATCGTCGAGATATCATATATTTTGTGCCAAAGTTTAGGCTCATCCAAAAGCAGCTTTCTCTGTTTTTTGACAAAATCCTCCCCCATCATCTCCACGCTCAACCGCATGACAGGCTTTGATTTTTTGGACTCCAATACAAAATCGGCATAGGCAAAGATTTTTTTGCCAAGCTGGGACGAAACGCTCTCATCATTGGGAACCACTTGTGCCGAAAAGAGTCCATTGAACTCGGCGCCGTAATAGAGCATCGGCTGCCCGATATAGAGCTGCGTCCCTTCGATCTGCTTGAGATTATTTACCAAGATAGAGGGCGCCTCCCCTCCAAACCCCAGAGCCATTTTCGAAGCAAACGCCCCTATCAGTGCGCGAGTATCAGACTCCTTTTGAAGAAGAGGATTGACGATACGCAAATCCCACTCCAGCGCCACAGCTTTGCGGTAGTGATCTTCATAATACTCCAAGGGGTGTCCCACTTGAAGAGGTGTCGTGATAGCCATCCAAGCCCGATCCACATCTGCCCAGTACCCTATCAGCTCATCTGGTTTTGTATGCCCCAGCGCCATCCTGATCGCGAGCAGATAAGCAAGCCACTGCTCTTTTTGATTGAAGACGGTATCCTCCAAAGGCACAAGCGCTCCAAGAAGTGTCTCCAAAGCCTCAACCACCTCGCTCACCTCTTGCGAAAATGCCTCGGCATAGGAGACTCTATGATAATTCCCCTCTTTGTCTTGATGCAAAACAGAGTAGCAGCGATCTGCGGTACAGCCATCCGGATCCAAATCATACAATCCCTCTCTTTGCAGTTTTTCGTAAATCTTCTCTTCATCCCCGGCAAACATTTGATAGAGTTCACGATTGACTCCGTGGATAATATGCGCCGTCCATGCGCTCTGCCAACCGCTCATCGCAGCTCCTACGGCATCAACTCCCGCTATAAGTGTGCGATAAAACGGCGTAAGCAGGCGGCGCTCCTCGATCCATGCCACCAAAGAGGCATGCCGTTCAAGATGAAATCTGCTCACAAAAAGATATGCTTTCTCTTTTTTGGAGATCTGCTCCTCCTCGCTATATCCCATTTTTTTGAGTACCTGCTCAAGCGCATCCTCCCTAAGACCAACTATACGCACGAGTGCCGCCATCACACTCTCCTCGTTTCGCTCTATCTCCACCTCATCCAGAAACGCCGCAACCGCCCTATCAGCCTCAAAATGTCCCCCCTTTGTCAGAGCATAATAACCGTTTAGCTCTGCTTGGCGCCTTTGCAATTCATTATAGATTTTTTGCAAATCATACATAAATTTTTTTCCATTATCTTCCGTCTGATTCATTGGTCGCTCCTTGCTTTGTTTGTCAACATTTGCACGATAGGTTTTGCCAGCGCAAAGGCTTTCGCACGATGTGAAATCATACTTTTGATCTCCTCATCAAGCTCACCGATAGTTTGCGAATATCCTTCCGGGATAAATATCGGGTCATACCCAAATCCATTCTCTCCTCTAGGCGTATCAATTACATCACCATACATCCATCCATGCACGGCATACTCCCCAAATCGGCTCACAATAGCGATACTCGCCGTATAGTATGCGGCAGTTTTGGATATCCCTAGCGCTTTGAGCTCTTCGACGAGTTGCGCCAAATTCTCTTTGTCAGTAGCGCTCTCTCCTGCGAACCTAGCGCTATAGATCCCAGGCCGCCCGCCCAATACCGGCACACTGATACCGCTATCATCGGCAACAACAATACTCTCTTCTCCGGTACGCTCATAGACGGCACGCGCCTTGATAAGCGCATTTTGGGCGAATGTCGTCCCATCTTCAACGATCTCAAAAGGCGGCACAACCGTATCATACGGAACGATCTCCTTTTCGCACATCTGCATAAATTCACGCACCTTCCCCTTGTTGGAGCTTGCCAATATTAGTTGCATTCTCTTAACCTTTTTTTAATCAACTCGGACTATAATCCTCCTAATTTTATCAGAAAAACACAAAAGGATTCCCTCTTTGAAAGCTATATTCAATAAAGTTTGGCATTTGAGTCTCATCATCGGAATGAGATTTTTCGGACTCTTTGTCGTCATGTCGGTTATCTCTGCCTACGCTTATGATCTTCCCGGCTCAACTCCGCTCTATATCGGTCTGGCGGTAAGCGGATATGCGCTCACTCAAGCCCTGCTGCAAGTGCCGTTTGGGGTGATGAGCGACAAGATCGGGCGCAAAAAAACGATCCTCATCGGACTTCTCATCTTTGCGCTCGGCTCCCTCATCGCTGCCATGGCGGATGATATCTCCATGCTGCTTCTTGGACGATTTTTGCAAGGCGCCGGAGCCATCGGAGCTGTAGTTATCGCTATGATCAGCGATCATGTCCGAGAAGATGAACGAGCCCATGCGATGGCAGTTATGGGGATGGTGATCGCGCTTGCCTTTACCGTGGCGATGATCGTCGGACCAATCATCGGCGGCTTTGACGGCGGAGTCTCTACACTCTTTTATCTCGCCGCAGCAATGGCGCTTCTCTCTATTGTTTTGCTCTTCACTGTCGTGCCGGAGTCTCCGGCTATCACCCACTCATTTGCCGAAGAGGAGGCGAAGGTAAAGGATGTTTTTCAAGATAAAGATTTGGTGAGTATGTATATTACTTTTCTCTTTCACTCCTCCACGATGGCGGTTGCTTTTTTTGTCATCCCTCTTCTTTTGAAAACGAAATTCCATTTAGAGCTTGGTGATTTTTGGAAAATCTATCTTCCTGCGGTTATTTTCGGCATCCTTGCCATGGGGCCTGCCGCTGTATTTGGAGAAAAATACAACAAAGGCAAGCAGGTATTTCTCATCTCTATCGGATTTACCGCCACCGCCTTTTTGCTGATGGGTTTTGGGGAGAAACTCTGGCTCTTTGGACTCGGCGTAGTGCTCTTTTTTATCGGCTTCAATATGTTTGAGCCGCTGCTGCAGAGCTTTGTGAGCAAATTTGCCAGAGCCAGCCAAAAAGGGGCTGCGCTTGGCGTAGCAAACACCTTCT
>DZAQ01000148.1 GCA_022729615.1 Sulfurovum sp. | reverse complement strand
GCAATTTTCATGCTCCCGTTTCTATTTTTTTGCGGTTTGGCGGTAGGTTATATCGGCATTATACCGCTGCATGTCGAACTCCATACCTTGGTGATAATCGCCTTTATATTTCTTGTGTTTGCTCTTTTTGTCAGGCACAATGCCAGTTATGCCGTTTGCTCCATGAGAGGTACATTTGGAAGGATGGAGAGCGAGCTTGTCGCTGCCATCAAGGAGAATGCGCTTACGATACTGGGTGAGACGAAATCAACGCTTGATATTAGAGAATATACCTCAGAGTATTACAAAGAGATTCGCGATGACAATTTCGCTAGAGTAGCGCCGGCAGTATTTCCGATGCTGGGGATACTGGGTACTTTTATCGCGATAGCGCTCTCAATGCCCGATTTCACCGTCCAGGATCTTGGTGCGCTTGATAGGGAGATCTCGCTGCTGCTTTCCGGGATCGGGACAGCTTTTTATGCCTCAATATATGGGATTTTTCTCTCACTTTTGTGGATATACTTCGAAAAGCGCGGACTCAGCAAAACCAATAATTACATTCACAATCTCGAACGCATCTACAATAAACACATCTGGAAAAAGAGTGAATTGACCAAACATAAGCATATGCAGAGCGAACTCAAAGATCAACAGATGATCCAAACTCTCAAGGACACCTTCAATCTCGACTTTATCAAAGAGCTCAATGAGCAGTATCTCAAAAACTATAAAGCGATCATCAATGACACGACTCACAGCTTCACGCTTTTGAGCGAACATATGCAGTCAGCCTCTATGGAGCTGCGCCAAACGCTCTCATACATCCAAGACAGGGAAGAGAGCATCAATGCAGTCTCAACCATAAAGAGCAATATCGAAGGCTTCAATGAGAGCGCCAAAAACCTCCATAAGGCATTGGAGCGATTTGACGGGAGTGTGGAGCATACTTTTGAAAAGATCGATAGTGAAGTGGGGCAGATAGTCGAAAAACTGGCAGATTTTGCATTTATGCTCAGTGAGCAAAATCGAGAGATCCAACACAAACTGTTACAGCATGATAAAACAACAGGCATGGATATCTGATATGTTCAACCCTAAAAGAGATGAGGACGAGAGCAACTTTTGGATCTCATATGCGGACTTGATGGCTGGGCTGCTTTTTGTTTTTATCCTCTTGATAGGGGCGATCGTCTCCAAAAGCATCATACTCAAGAGTGACCTCTCCAAAAAGGAGCAGAGACTTATCACAGTAGAGAAGGATCTCAAGGTCAAAGGGGATGGGCTCAAGAGTCTCAATCTTGTACTTGAGGAGAAGATGCGTTTGATACAAAATCTTGATAGAAATCTCACCACAAATGGGCAAAAACTTCTTGAGCAGGAGCAAAAACTTCTCCTCAACGATGAGGAGATACGAAGACTTAATGCCCTGCTGCTTGAAGCCAACACACAGCGAGACAAACTTAATGGTGAAATAGTAATAGTGCAAAATCTTTTGGGGCAGAGCAAGATAGAGAAGCTGCAGAGCCAAAAAGAGCTTGATGAGTATCGAGGTAAAGTAGTGATACTCTCAAATCAGCTTACAGAAAATAACAAAACTGTAGAGCTAAAAGATGCCGAGATGCTTCGTCTGATGCAGGCGCTTGACGAGAAAGAGACTGATTACAATAAGATCCTCCAGTCACTTCAAGAGCAAAAAGCGCAGATCAAAAACCTCACAGGTATCAAAGTCAAAGTGATCGCCGCACTCAAAAAGGCTCTAGGGGAAAATATCACCATCGATCCCAAAAGCGGTTCACTGCAGTTTGCGTCCAATATTCTCTTTGAAAAAGGGAGCGTCGAGCTCAAGGAGGAGGCGAAGGGGAAGCTTCGTGAGGTTTTTGAGGAGTATATGGAGACATTGATGAGTGATGTGGAGATCAGAACACATTTGGAAAATATCGTCATTGAGGGGCATACCGACAGCGACGGCGGCTATCTGTACAATCTCGATCTCTCTCAACGGCGCGCATATGAGGTGATGAACTATCTTTTGACGCTTGATTTTGCGCAAAAAAATGACATCAAACCCTTGATGGCAGCGAGCGGGCGAGCCTTTATGGATGCTATCGTGGTGGACGGTGTCGAAGATAAAGATGCTTCAAGGCGCATAGAGATCAAGTTTCGGCTTAAAAATGAGGATGCAATGCATGAGATAGAGAAGGTGCTCGATGCGGAGTGATTTTGAGCCTGAGAATCTCGAGAAGTCAAAATGGTATTTGACCAGAAAACTCAAATTGGCTCAGGAGAGAGAAAAGCTGGTACTTGAAATTTCCAAAAAAAGGTCATTTTGGTATTGGCTAAGATTGAGAATCTTGGGATTTTAGATCCACCCGTCTGACATCAACCATAACCGAGAGTTTGCTCTCTCCGCTCCCCAATAGCACCCCTTTGAGCGGTGCGATATCTTGATAATCCCTTCCGTAGCCTAGCAAAATATGCTGCTCTTTGGGGATAAGATTGTTGGTCGGATCGAAGGATATCCAGCCCGCGCCCGGTATAAATAGAGAGTACCAAGCGTGGGATGCGTCGGCGCCGAAGAGCTTCTCTTTGCCTTTTGGGGGCAGTGTTTCGATATATCCGCTCATATAGCGGGCAGGCAAGCCGATAGCCCTCAGCGCTGCGATGGCCAATTGGGCAAAATCTTGACAAACACCCTGTTTGGCTTCAAAGATCTCTTGCGTGGGCGTAGTCACATCACTGAAGCCCGGTAAAAATTTGAAATCATCATAAATGCGCCCCATGAACTCTACTCCTGCCTCAAAGAGATCGCGACTCGGAGCGAATGACTCCAGAGCATACGCACGGATGGATTGAGAAGCTTTTGGGATACGGTCGGATGGAAAGAGAAACTGCTTTGCCTGGATAGTATCGCGGTTGAAAACCGATAAAGCGCTGAGGGCTTCTTGATAGGTACTGCTGCTAGATTGGATGTGTGCGATCTTTGCACCCAGTATCTCCGGAGAGATGTCGATCGTGGAGTGCGCTATGATGGTGAGTGTACGGTGCGGTTT
>DZAQ01000035.1 GCA_022729615.1 Sulfurovum sp. | reverse complement strand
TGTTTCTAAAGATTTTTTGGTATAATGCTCCACTTTACTTTCAGGGGCTTTGCCTTTGCTTGAAAACCTAAGAAGAAGGGGGGTGATGACCCAATGCCAGGAATTACTCTAACATCCAGAGACTCTTTTGATGATGCGTACAGAAAATTCAAGAGGCAATCCGATAGAAATCTCATCGTAACGGAAGCAAGAGCGCGACAGTACCACGAAACTGCTACCGAGAAGAAGAAGAAAGAGAAGATTGCAACTCGCAAGAAAATTCTCAAAAAAATCTATATGCTACGCAGATACGAATCAAGACTCTAAGAGTCTGATTTGCTTCACCTGCAACGGGGGAAACTCCTCGTTGACGCAACCTCCAAAATTAATCTTTTTTTAGCTAAAATCATCAAATAATCCACAGCAAACAAAGGTTTATTTATGACATTCTCCACTCCTCTTGGAACTGACTCTATCAAAATTATGCTTCTTGGCTCGGGCGAACTGGGCAAAGAGGTCGCTATCGAAGCGCAAAGATTGGGCATCGAAGTGATCGCTGTCGATAGGTACCCCAATGCCCCCGCGCACTTGGTGGCAAACCGCGCCCATGTGATCAACATGCAAGATCGCCAAGCGCTTCTTGAGCTTATCCGAAGTGAAAAACCGACCTATATTTTACCCGAGGTTGAGGCATTGAGTATCGAGGCGCTTTTTGACGCCGAAAAAGAGGGATTTCATGTCATCCCCAATGCAGAAGCCGTCAACAAGACCATGAATCGCAAAAATATCCGCATCTTCGCGGCTGAGAAGCTGAAACTCACTACAAGCAAATTCGCCTTTGCGAGTACTTTTGAAGAGCTCAAAGAGGCGGCAAATCAGATCGGCTTTCCGTGTGTCATCAAGCCGGTCATGAGCAGTTCCGGACATGGTCAAAGCATCGCCAAAAACTCTGTCGAGCTCTCCGTATCTTGGGAGATCGCCAAAGAGGCGAGAGGGGATGCGAGCGAGCTTATCGTAGAGGAGCTTATCACCTTTGACTATGAGATCACGCTTTTGACCGTTCGCACCGAAAACGAAACTATATTTTGCCAGCCGATAGGACACATCCAAAAAGATGGGGACTACATCCTCTCATGGCAGCCTATGCCGATGAGCAGCACAGCGCTTAATAGATCTAAAGAGATTGCCAAAGCAGTGACGGACGGGCTAGGCGGCCGCGGGATTTTTGGGGTAGAATTTTTTGTCAAAGGCGATGAAGTCTATTTCTCCGAGCTCAGTCCCCGCCCTCACGATACAGGGATGGTGACACTCATCACACAGAGCCAAAGCGAATTTGCCCTGCATCTCAGAGCCGTATTGGGGCTGCCTCTTGATTTTACCTTCTATGGCAATGGCGCAAGCGGCGCCTATAAAGCGCAATCGCATAGTGATAATCCCAAAATCGAGGTACCCCAAAGCGCCTTTGCCAAAAACTCATTTGTCCGTATCTTTGGAAAGCCGCGATCCCACGAAGGCAGACGCATGGCCGTCTCGCTCGTACTAGACAATGATGTCGAGGCGGCAAAAAAGAGAGCGCTAGAGATCGTCAATCAGATGAGCGACCACTAGGAGAGAAGATGCGGATAACCATACTCGATGCCGGGACACTCGGAGACGATCTCGATATTTCTCCCCTTGCAGATATCGGTGACTTGTCGGTCCACAAATTTACACATCCAAGCCAGACTCTTGAACGCATTCGTGATGCCCAAATAGTCATCACCAACAAAGTCGTTATCGATGCTTCGACAATAGATGCATCTCCATTTCTCAAGCTTATCTGTGTAGCGGCTACGGGGATGAACAACATCGATTTGGAGTATGCGGTCTCTAGGGGGATCACAGTCAAAAATGTAGCCGGATATTCGACTCAGAGCGTCGTGCAGCACACTTTTGCAATGGCATTCTATCTGCTGGAGAAACTTGCCTATTATGACCATATCGTCAAAAGTACCAGGTGGAGCCACTCGGGGAGCTTTACTGACTTGAGTCGGCCGTTTGGTGAGATATATGGCAAAAAGTGGGGGATTATCGGCTTTGGAACTATCGGTCAAGAGATTGCTCATGTTGCCAGCGCTTTTGGGGCGGAACCCTATTATCATTCCACCTCAGGCGAGAATCTTCGGCACATTTTTCCTCATCTCTCACTCGAAAGACTCCTTAGCGAGTGTGACATCATCTCGATCCATGCCCCGCTCAACGAAAAGACGCTCGACCTCATCAATGAAAACAACCTCCATCTCGTCAAAGAGAGCGCCATTTTGCTCAATCTCGGCAGAGGAGGGATCATCAATGAGACCGATCTTGCATTTGAGCTCGATAAACGATGCTTTTATGCCGGTCTTGATGTGCTCGTCCAAGAGCCGATCGACCCCGGACACCCGCTGATGCACATCGCCCATCCGCAAAGAGTTCTCATCACTCCGCATATAGGCTGGAGCAGTATCGAAGCAAGACAAAAGCTTTTCGCTGGTATTTTGCGCAATATTCAGGCTTTCATAGCATCGGGAGAGTAGCCGGCAAGGATACTTCCGTATGATGGTCGGCAAACGAAAAGGGGATTTGAGTGGTTGATGTATTGATCATAGGAGACGGGGGTGCGGGACTGAGCGCCGCTCTTGCCGCAAAAGCAAGCGGAGCAAGCGTGCTCGTGGTGGGGAAAAATTATCCCACCAATTCCCAAACATCCATGGCACAAGGAGGCATCAATGCTGCCCTTGGAAATGTCGATAGCGATAGCATTGAGTCGCATATCCAAGATACTATCGCCTCGGCAAAGGGACTTTGTGATGAAGTAATGGTCACCAAAATGTGCACACAGGCACCGCACGCAATCAGCTGGCTCGAATCGCTTGGGGTGCCGTTTAGCCGCAGGGAAGATGCCTCGGTGGCGCAGCGCCGACTCGGTGGAGCAAGCCACAAGCGCGCCTGCTACTCACAAGACTACACGGGGCTCAAAATCCTCCATACTCTCTACGATACCTGCCTCAAGGAGGGAATAGAGTTTTTGAATGAGCGCTACCTGCTCAATCTTATCACCAAGCCCCAAGAAAATCCCAAGCTTGATCCTCTTATCAAGGGCGCGACACTCCTTGAAATCGCCTCCGGAGAGGTAAAACAGATCGATGCAAAATCAGTCATCATCGCAACGGGCGGATATGCCTCTCTCTACCATGGTTTCACGACCAATGCCTTCGGATCGACAGGCGACGGCATCTGCGCCGTCATTCGCGCGGGAGGCTATCTGAGTGATATTGAGTTTGTACAATTCCACCCCACTGCTCTCAAACACTCCTCCATACTCATCTCCGAAAGCGCCAGAGGAGAGGGAGGCTATCTGCTCAATAGCAAAGGGGAGCGATTTGTCGATGAGCTTCTGCCAAGAGACAGTGTCGCTCGCGCCATCTACGCCGAGATCGGCAGAGGCGAAGAGGTCTTTTTGGATATCAGACACCTCGGTGAAGAGAAGCTTATGGAGCTGCTCCCGCAAGAGATGCATCTGTGCAGGCTCCATGAGGGTGTCGATCCGCTTCATGAGCTCATCCCCATCAAGCCGGTCGCGCACTATACCATGGGGGGGATCGATGTCAAACGCTCCTTGGAAGTGCGTGGGATCAAGGGGTGTTTTGCGGTTGGCGAGTGCAGCAACGCCAAAGTGCATGGCGCCAATAGACTCGGGGGCAACTCCCTGCTTGAGATTGTCGCATTTGGGAAGCTCGCCGGCGAAAATGCCTCTGCGTATGCGCTCGCCTGCGAAGAGGTGGCGGCTAATGATACACAGTTCAAAAGCGACCAAAACTTCATCAATGGCATCTTCTATTTCACCAATCAAATCAATTTTTATGAAAAAAGAGAGTTCATCGGCAAAATTTTCTACCACAACGCGGGGATCGTACGGAGCGACACGAAGCTCAAGGCAGTCCTTGCAGCGATACGGCAGATCCAAAAAGAGCTTCCGTTTATGGGGCTTGGAGACAAAAGCAAACAGAACAATACCAATCTTGTCGATTTTATCGAGTTTGGCAATGCTCTTGAACTCAGCGAGATTCTCCTTGTGGGAGCCATCAGCCGCAACGAGAGCCGCGGTGCGCACTTCAGAGAAGATTTCCCCGTGCAAAGCGATGAACAATTTGGAGCGCATACGATCTACTGGAAGGAAGATGGGGTATTGTGCGCCGATTTTGAGAGGAGATATTTATGATTGTGAAAATAGTCTTGAGGGGGGCTTGCCATGCATATTAAAATTGCGCGTTTCGATGCGCACCGCTCTCCAGCCCACGCGACAGTCGATGTTGGCATTCCGGAGGGATTGACCCTGCTGCAGGCACTTTTGCATATCAAGGCGACTGCCGATCCCACGCTCACATTCAAAGCAGGGTGCCGAAGCGGCATCTGCGGCATCTGCGGAGTGCGGGTCAATGGCAGGGAGGAGCTGGCGTGTGCTTATAAACCCAATGAGGGTGACTTGGTAGAGCCCCTGCAGTACCATAGGGTGATGCGCGATCTTGCGGTGGAGAAAAAGAGCATTGAGGAGACTCTGGGCAATGCCGCAGCATGGCTCCATCACTCTAGGCAGACAACTATTTCGGTTGAAGAGGAGAAGCGTACAGAGGTGCAGAGCGATTGCATGCTGTGTGCTTTGTGCTATTCGGCATGTCCCGTCTTCGCAGTCAACGAAAACTTCCTCGGCCCATTCGCACTGACTAGGGTCTATCGCTATACGGCAGATCCGCGCGAAGAGGATATCAAAAGCGCTATTGATGCCATCCAATCCAATGGCGTTTGGGACTGTACACTCTGTGGAGCCTGCACTGCTGTCTGCCCGCAAGGGATCGACCCAAAAATGGATATCACACAGCTGCGTTCCACAAGTGCGCAATTTGGATACGGCGATCCCAATTTTATGACGATGAATTTCGGCTTTTAATATGCATGATTTGATCGAAGGAAGATTTTGGCTCAGCAGGGATGAGAAGAGTTTTCTAGGCAGCGGGCGTATCGAGCTCTTGAAGCATATCGGACAAACAGGATCGATCAGCAAAGCCGCCCAAGCGATGAAGATGAGCTACAAAGCGGCATGGGATGCCGTAGATGCCATAAATGCCCTTGCCGATCAGCCTCTTGTTGAGCGGATGACAGGGGGCAAAGGCGGGGGAGGGACGAGACTTACTGAGTATGCCAAAGAGGTGATCGCCACTTTTGATATACTCAAAGAGGAGCATGACCATTTTTTGCACAATCTCTCGCTTAGAATGAGCAATACAGAGGGTCAAATCCGCCTCTTTGAGAGGATGGCGCTCAGGACGAGTGCGAGAAATCAACTCTTTGGCAAGGTTGTCAAAATTGACAAAGGGTCGCTCAACAGCAAAGTCTTCCTCGAACTTGACAATGGCGAAATCCTAGAGACAACCGTCACAACCGACTCTATCAAGTCACTGGATTTAACCATAGGGATTGAACTCTATGCGCTCTTCAAGTCAAATTCCGTGAAACTCAGCAGCAGTCTCGATCAAAAATCAGATGCAACCAACATTTTCAAAGGGATTGTCCGCCGTATTTCACAAGGAGATACACACACAGAGGTTGTGATCGAGATCAGCGGACAAAAAACCATTGTCTCCACGCAGGGAAGGGAGACTTTCGACTCCCTGAAACTCAAAGAGGGATCTGAGGTTGTCGCTTTTTGCAATCCTGATGCTATTTTGCTCGGCGCACTCTGAGCATAACGAATACAAAGCAATTTTATAGTATCTTTAGTTCATATAAATAATCATGCGGGAATAGAATCCAAAAAAGGAAGGGTATTGAAAGAGAGATTTCAAACCAAAAAGATATATGTCGGTGATGTCGCTATCGGTGGGGATGCCCCTATCTCGGTGCAGTCCATGACCTTTAGCAACACCCACGATGTCGATGCGACCGTGGAGCAGATCAATCGTCTCCATTTTGCCGGGTGCGATATCGCCAGAGTCGCAGTGCCTGAGATGCAAGATGCCATAGCGCTCAAACAGATCAAAGAGCGTACCTCCATACCGCTAGTCGCTGATATTCACTACCACTACAAACTCGCGCTTGAGGCGGCGAAATGGGTCGATTGCATCAGGTTCAATCCAGGCAATATCGGAGAGAAATCACGCATCAAAGAGATCGTCAAAGCGTGTCAAGAGCGCTCCCTGCCCATTCGTATCGGTGTCAATGCCGGTTCCTTGGAAAAAGAGTTTGATCAAAAATACGGCGCAACCGCTGAGGGGATGGTGGCATCAGCAGAGTACAATATCAAATTTCTTGAAGATCTTGGCTTCACTGATATCAAAATATCTCTCAAAGCAAGCGATGTGGAGCGGACAGTCGATGCCTATCGTATGCTCCGCCCCAAAAACAGCTACCCATTTCATCTAGGCGTCACCGAAGCGGGCACACTTTTTCATGCGACCATCAAATCAGCCATTGGTCTTGGAGCGCTTTTGCTTGACGGGATCGGCGATACGATGCGCGTTTCCATCACGGGAGAGCTTGAGGAGGAGGTTCGAGTCGCACGCGCCATCCTCAAAGACAGCGGAAGAGCCGCAGAGGGGCTCAATATCATCTCGTGTCCTACCTGCGGACGGATAGAGGCTGATCTGGTCTCTGCCGTCAGGGAGGTGGAACAGCGCACAGCACATATCACAGCGCCTATGAATGTCTCTGTGATGGGGTGCGTGGTCAATGCCATCGGGGAGGCAAAGCATGCGGATGTAGCGATCGCCTATGGCAAGGGGAGCGGACTTGTCATGGTCAAAGGCGATGTAGTCGCGAAGCTTCCCGAAAAAGAGTTGGTGGATCGGTTTGTCGAAGAGGTAGAGAAGTTCGCGCGGGAGAATTTCGAATAAATGGACGCAATGTACAATCTCAATATCGAAAGAGCTGTCCTCTCTGCGATTATTTTCGATCCAAAACTCTTCGAAGAGGTAGCATCCAAACTCAAAGCGCAGGACCTTTATCTCCCCTTTCACCAATATCTCTTTTCGGCGATGGAGGCGCTTACGGATGAGGAGAAGCCTATAGATGAAGAGTTTTTGCGTGTAAAACTCCTCTCTATGGGAAAATTTGATGAAAACGGGATGATCGATGTCCTCGCTGCCAATCCTATCTCCAACACGGCAGCTTATCTAGGAGAGATCAAAGCCAAAGCCACAAAACGGGCACTGGCAACCCTGGCGACAGAGATCAAAAAGGTAACCATCGAGGATGATCTCCCCGTCATCGACATCATGAATCTTGTCGAGAAGAAGCTCTATGAGATCACTCAAAATAGCACTAGCGAAGACTTCAGGGAATCCAAAGAGATCGCGGCGGCTATGCTCGGTGAGATTGACCGGCTCAAAGCCCTGGGAAACTCCAAGCTTATCGGTGTCGATACGGGATTTCGCCAACTCAACGAAAAGACAAGCGGTTTTGGGAAGGGAGATCTGGTCATCATCGCCGCTAGACCGGCGATGGGAAAGACGGCTTTTGTGCTCAATATGGCGCTCAAGGCGATCGAGCGCAATGAGGGAGTAGCCTTTTTTTCACTTGAGATGCCCGCTGAGCAGTTGATGCTCAGAATGCTCTCCGCCAAGACATCCATCCCCCTCCAAGCGCTTCGAGTCGGAGACCTCAACGATGGGCAGTGGAGTCAATTCTCAGCAGCAGTCGATGAACTCTCCAAAAAAAAGCTCTTTGTGGATGATAGCGGATATGCGACCATCCATCATGTCCGCTCCAAACTGCGCAAACTCAAAACCCAACATCCAGAGATCACTGTAGCGATGATCGACTACCTTCAATTGATGAGCGGAGAGGGGAGCAGCATAGGACGACAGCAAGAGATATCCGATATCTCCAGAGGACTCAAACAGCTTGCCAGGGAGCTCGGGATGCCCATCATCGCCCTTTCACAGCTCAACCGCTCACTCGAATCACGCGACAACAAACGCCCTATGCTTAGTGACCTGCGGGAATCCGGGGCGATCGAACAGGATGCGGATATTATCCTCTTTGTCTATCGCGACGATGTCTATCGTGAAGCGCAAGAGAAAGAGAAAGAGATGAAAGCCAAAGCCGACGGCAAAGAGTACAAAAGCGATTTCAAAAAAAAATCCGAGGAAGAGGCGGAGATCATCATCGGAAAGCAGCGTAACGGACCTACGGGTACGGTGGAGCTCAATTTCCAGAAAACCTATACCCGCTTTGTGGACAAAGCTCCCCATAGCGGCTTCCAGGTCGTCTATGAGGAAGAGGGTACTGATATGCGCGCAGGAAAGTTCGAACTTCCTCCGATATGATCTGCGAAAAACCGTCGCTTTTTGCAAGCCGCAGAGAGTTTCTCTCGGTGATGGCTCTTTTGCTTGGGATTTTTCTTTTGAGAACTCTTCTGCTTTACTATGAATATACCGACTTTATCGTCAAACCATTCTACTTTACAAACGCCAAAGTGCTCGACCAGCACACCAACAGCTCCAACGGAAGGTCTTATGAGGTACTGAAACTTCAAGGCAGCGATGGCAAGAGTTTCTACACCACCTCCTACAGAAAACAAGATTTGAGCGGAAAGATCCTGCGCGTCAAAATGTTCCCAAATAGCAAAATCACATTTTTTGACTATCTGGGCGATTTTTATGTCAAAACCACATTGAGGGTGATTGGCGAATCGCCCGAGAGAGGAAAAAAATGGGTTTTGGATGCTATTGCGGCGCAGCATCAGCACCCCGATATGGGTGCATTCTATCAAGCTGTTTTTTTCGCTGCACCCGTCTCCAAATCACTCAGGGATACCTTTTCCAAGCTTGGAGCAAGCCACATCGTCGCGCTCAGCGGTTTTCATTTGACGCTTTTGTGGGGGTTGATCTATGGCGGGCTTGGTCTGCTCTACAGATGGGCGCAGCAGCGGTGGTTTCCCTATCGGTTGATGCTTTTTGATTTGGGGATTTTGACACTGATTCTTCTGGGATGGTTTCTCTGGTTTGTGGATTTTCCTCCCTCTTTGGTGCGCTCCTATGCGATGCTGCTGATAGCATGGGTTCTGCTTCTGATGGGGGTGGAGCTGCTGAGTTTTGAGTTTTTGGGCTCTATAGTGATGCTGCTTTTGGCGCTTCTTCCGTCACTGAGCATCTCTCTGGGTTTTTGGCTCTCGGTATTTGGGGTCTATTATATCTATCTTGTGCTCTATTGGAGCAGGCAGAGTGGTGGATGGCTCAACAACACTTGGGTGATTTTGCTCCTCTCTATCCCCATCGGTATCTATATCTTGATGCACCCTGTGATCCATGGAATTTTTGGTGTCATTTCGCAATGGCAGCTGCTCTCTCCTGTTTTGGCGCTCCTCTTCACCCCTTTCTATCCCATTGTTATCGGTTTGCATCTTGTGGGATACGGAGGAGTATTTGATGATGCGCTCTTGGGGCTCTTTGCCCTTCCCTCGGAGACTAGGGAGCATATTTTGCCTCTATGGGCAGTGGCTGCTTATGGGATACTCTCCTTTTGGTCTATCTGGAGCAGGGGGATATTTTTGATGACGCTCGGATCAGCTGCCCTCTATATGCTCTACACCTTCTTCTTTGTCTAGCAGATAGCACAGGCGCAGCCCATGCAAAAAAATCGCCCAAGAGATATATATCCAAAGAAAAAAGAACATCACGGTACCGACGCCGCCATAGATACTCATATAGGTTTTATTGGTAGAGACATAATAGAGGAAGCCGCCCTTTGCCAAATTCCAAATGAGTGATGCGATAAAAGAGCTGATGACCGTAGCTCTTTTGGATATCTTTTTGTGTGCGGAGAGCTGATAGGAGATATAAAACATCGCCCAGATCAATAAATATGGCAGCAGCATAGAGAGATATCCCACGCCGCCGATACTATTTTTTTCAAATAGCTCTTGCAATTGCGCGGAGAGATAAAAAGAGCCGCCTAGCATCACGGGGACGATGATCACAAGCGCCGTATAAGTTTTGAGCGCTTCCCATAGAGTTCTTTTTTTTGTTTCAAAAATATCATTGACTATAAAATCATAATCTTTAAAAAACATCACCGCAGCAATGGTTACATAGATCACGCCGACCGCTCCTAGCTTTCCGGAATTAGCGACAAAACCGTCGATATAAGAGATGATCTCTTTGGAGTGAAGAGGCAGAAGACTCTCAAAGAGCAGTGAATGGAGCTGCTGGTAGAGCGTATCGAAAATCGGCAATGATGTAAAAACCGCAAGCAAAATCGCCAAAATCGGGATAATAGCAAAAAGTGTACTCCAGCTCAAGCTCGAAGCATAATATCCGAGCCTGTCATCAAAAAGCTCATTGATAAAGCTCCGGACAAATCGAAACGAAACCGAAATAAGCGCTGAGGGGGTATTTCGCTCTTTCATCGCCTACTCCGGCAGCCCCATTTTGCCGGGATTGAGGATGTTGTTGGGGTCAAATGCCTTTTTGATGTCTTTGAAGAGCTGCAGCTCCAAGGGATTGAAGGCGATACTCATAAACGGGGCTTTGCTTGTGCCGATACCATGCTCGCCGCTGAGCGTGCCGCCCATCTCGACAACCAGTTCAAAGATCTCTTCGATAGCATGATGCCCCTGCTCAAGCTCTTTGGGATTGCTGCCGTCCACCATGACATTGACATGGATATTGCCATCACCGGCATGCCCGAAACAAGGAACCTTGAAGCCGTATTTTTCACCGATAGCGTAGATACGGCTCAGCGCTTCGGGGAGCTTGCTGCGCGGTACGGAGATATCTTCATTGAGTTTTTTGCTTCCATAGATCGTGATGGAGGGGGAAGCGTTGCGTCTTGCGTACCAGAGTTTATCGCGCTGCGCGGCATCTGCCGCGATGACAAAATCCTGTGCACCGTTCGCGCGGAAAGACTCCTCCAGAATTTTGAGCTGAAACTCAACCTCTTCTGAGACATTCCCGTCCACATCCCCGATCAAAAGTGCGCCCGCATCCTCAGGAAGCACGACACCAAGCTTCTTTTTGAGCGCTGCCACGACAAGGCTGTCGAGAAACTCCATCGCCACAGGATTGGCTCCGGCTGCAAGCGACTTGAATACGGCATTCATGGCATCTTCAACAGAGGGAAATATGCCCATATAGCCTTTGGTAAACTTTGGTTTTGGGAGGAGTTTGAGCGTGATTTCACTCAGCACCGCAAGTGTGCCTTCGCTTGCTATGAGGATACCGGCGATATTGTACCCCGCGACATCCTTGATCGTCCGCTTGCCGGCGCGGATGATATCACCGTTTGGACGCACGGCTCGCAGCGCCATCACATAGTCTTTGGTGATGCCGTATTTTGCGGCGCGCATTCCGCCGGCATTTTCGCTCACATTGCCTCCGAGTGTGGAGTAGGATTCGCTGGCAGGATCGGGCGGATAAAAAAGCCCCACTGCCTCAGCCGCCTTTTGCAAATCCATATTGATCACTCCGGGCTGCACGACGGCGACCATATTTTCCATATCGATTTCGAGGATTTTGTTCATATGCTTTTCGAGCGCTAGAATTATACCGCCTTGAACAGGCAGCGCCCCGCCCGTAAATCCTGAACCGGCACCGCGCGGAGTGATCGAGATATGATGAGCATTGCAATAGACCAAAATACGGCTGATATCCTCTTCATTTCTCGGGAAAAGCACGGCATCAGGCTCAAAGCGGGTGCGTGTCGCGTCATAGCTATAGGCGATGAGGTGCGCCTTGTCGCTATAGACATTCTCTTTGCCCAAAAGCTCCTCAAAAAAGAGGATATGCTTTGCATCCATCAGCGGATACTCTCTGCAAGCTGATAGTACTCACCCTTCGCATCTTTGGAAAACCAGCCCGACTCGATCTTGTCCAGTCTCATAAAAAATGGAAACTGCCCCTTCGCAGGCAGCTTGGAAGCCGGCTTCTGCGCCACTATTTTTCTGCTGATGGGGTCATACAAAACGGCTCTATTTTTCTGGACGATATAGACAAGTCCTATCTGGTATTCGTTGGCAAACTGCTGGAGATTCTCCTTGGTTGGGACTTGATCCCCCTCTCTTGAGAGGAACATTGCGTAAAGATCGGGGTGGATCCAGTTTTTCTCTGCCGATTCGACGATCCTCGCATAGCTGTCCGCATCGGGAGCTAGGATCAAAATAGTATTGTAGAGATACCCGCCGATAACCTTGTCGCCCGCATGCGCCTTTTGTTTGACAGAAGGCAGCTCTTCGTGCGTAATTGGCTCATTGTCCACCAATACGCCGTTTCTGCCCCCCTCATACCTCAAATACCCTGTAATTGCGGATTGTGTCGGGGCGAAACGATGCACGATCGCGCCGCTCATTCCGCTGACCGGCAAAGGGCGAGAGAGAGTCAGGCTCTTTTGGTTGGCACTAGCGATAGAGCTCTCCATGGTCGGCGGGTAGAAGTCCGCCAAAAGCGGGATGCAAGTGAGGAGTAAACTCCCAACGATATTGCGCATACTGTATCCTTTGATATAACATTCAGTGTAATATATCAAGATTATACTTTTCAAATATTAAAATTACCGTATTGACAAAAT
>DZAQ01000147.1 GCA_022729615.1 Sulfurovum sp. | reverse complement strand
TTCTTTTGATTTTCAAATAAGCTCTTAGCAAACCATCAATAAAAAACATATACAATATCCGACGGAACTAATAATCAAAAAGGCAAAAAATGAGCAAAGAGATATATGAAAAACTGGGTCTTTTTTATTTGGGTAGAGAGGCAGACAAAGAGACTATGCAGACGACCGGCGCACTCACTCTTCTGAAAAATAAAGATTTTACAACCCATGCAGCTATCATCGGGATGACAGGAAGCGGAAAAACCGGTTTGGGTATCGGGATCATCGAAGAGGCGGCGATCGACAATATCCCCTCCATTGTCATCGACCCCAAAGGCGATATGGGCGATCTCTGTCTCACCGATGCCTCCTTTTCTCCAGAAGCTTTCGAGCCTTGGGTGCGCGATGAGGCTATCTCCAAAGGGGAGGAGCCGCTCGCGTATGCCAAAAAGAGAGCGGACGAATGGCGTGAAGGTCTTGCGGGATGGGATCAAGAGCCGTCTCGAGTCGAAAACTTCGCAAGGGTCACAAAAACGATCTATACGCCGGGCAGCAGTGCCGGCGTAAGTATCAACATCTTGGGTTCGCTTGAAGCTCCGCCGGCAGAGGTGATGGAGGAGAGTGATACCTTTGCGTCATTTCTGAAAGCCACCGTCTCCAGCCTCCTCTCGCTCATAGGCATAGAAGCCGATCCGGTCAACTCCAAAGAGTATATTCTCCTTGCACAGCTCATAGCCGAGAGATGGGCGACAGGCAAAAGTATCTCCATCGAAGATCTCATCAACAGCATCAACAATCCCCCATTCAAAAAAATCGGCGTATTAGCGATTGAGAGCTACTTTCCGCAAGGCGAAAGGTTCAAACTCGCTTCCAAATTCAATGCGCTCATCGCCTCTCCAAGTTTTGCATCATGGCTGCAAGGCGACTCTCTAGATATCCAA
Source organism: Sulfurovum sp. (assembly GCA_022729615.1). Lineage (GTDB taxonomy): Bacteria > Campylobacterota > Campylobacteria > Campylobacterales > Sulfurovaceae > SZUA-451. The sequence goes on along the minus strand of DZAQ01000147.1, from coordinate 2,146 downwards.
ACTCTCTTGTATGACGAGAAAGGCAAAGCAAAAATTGCCATCTTTTCTATCTCCCATCTCTCGGATGATGAGAGAATGTTTTTTGTGACGCTCCTTCTCAACAAATATATCGCTTGGATGCGCCAACAAAGCGGCACCTCATCGCTCAAAACACTCCTCTATATGGATGAGATATTCGGCTTCTTCCCTCCGACCAAAAATCCCCCCAGCAAAGAGCCTATGCTGCTTCTGCTCAAGCAAGCGAGAGCCTATGGCATAGGCATCATCCTCAGCACACAAAACCCTGTCGATCTGGACTACAAAGGACTCTCCAACATCGGTACATGGCTCATCGGGCGGCTGCAGACCAACCAAGATATTGAGCGGGTAATAGATGGTCTCGGCGGCAAAATCGGTTCAAATTTTGATAAAGAGGAGATCAAAAGGCTGCTTGCCAATCTGCGCAAACGAATCTTTTTCCTCAAGAGCGCACATCTGGATGATATCTCACTCTTTGAAACCCGCTGGGCACTCAGCTACCTCAAAGGACCGCTCAAAAAAGAGGAGATCTCTCAACTCATGGCATCGCAAAAAACCAATGTGCCTCAAAATCTCACAGCAGTTCGCTCCTCCACTCAAGACGAAGAGGGCGATAGCGCCTACCAAGGCGGCTTGGATGATAGCGTCTTGCAATACTTCGAAGAGGACAGGAATGGTACAGGTCGCTATATACCGTCGCTTGGAGCCAAAATATCAGTAAATTTCTATGACCAAAGCAGAGGCATCGACACCAAAGCGGAAGAGACTCTTTCTCTGCCGCTCTTGCCGACGGATAGCTCCTTTGAATGGGAAAGAGCATCAACAAGCGAAATTGACTTTACGGGGTTTGCCACAACCCTCCCCAATGAAGCCCGTCTCGGGAAGGCGCCCGATCTTCTCATCAAGGATAATGGTCTAACACAAGCGAAAAAAACATTGGCAGAGATGCTCTATCGAGACAAAAAGCTAGAATTATTCCGCTGCAAAACACTCAAAATAGAGTCAAAACCGAGCGAGAGCGAAAGAGACTTCAGAGTTCGACTGCAAGACAGTCTCAACGAGCTAAAAGATGAGGCGATCGAAAAGCTCAAGGAGGAGTACGACAAAAAAGAGCAAACAATACAAGACCGCCTACAGCGCGCTAATGCACTCCTTGAAAAAGAGGAGCATGATGTCAGCAGCAAAACAACCGACACTCTAGTGTCTGCCGGACTCGCGGTACTGGGGGCATTTTTTGGAAGCAGAAGCACAGCAAAGATCGGAACGACCATCAACAAAGGCTCCCGCGTGCTCAAAGAGAGAGGCGATGTCCAAAGGGCGCAAGAGAGAGCTGACGAGCTGCAAAATACCATTGATGATCTCGAGCATGAACTTGAAGAGAAAATTGACTTGCTCGATAAGGAGTTTGATATCGGCAATCAAGAGGTCGAATCATTCGCTATCAAGCCTAGAAAAAGTGATATTGCCATCAAAAGTATGGCTTTGGTGTGGATTGTAGAATAAAGTATCCTAATATTACCATATAATTATTATGTAAACATTAGATATTATGTGATATTATATTGAAAATTTAAAAGGATACCTTGATGAAGACATTCTCAAATATTCACACGGGCAAGACAATAGTGCGCCAAGCGCCAAAGGAGAGAGAGATTTCATTTGACGGGCAAATGATAATCGTGGAAATGGATGCATCCAAAACAATAACCTTTACCAATAAAAAATTCAGAGAGATGGTAGGCTACGAGCGGGAAGAGCTTATTGGCACCCCTTTTGCCATCAGTCACCATCCGGATGTGCCGATGATGATGTGTGAACAGGCTTTTTATACTGCTTCTCAGGGCAAAATATGGGCAGGGTATATCAAATCAATTACACAGAGCGGGGAGTATTTTTGGTCTTCTATATGCGTTCAGCCAAAATTTGATCTCGATAAAAATATTATCGGCTTCATCATCAATCAAAAAAAGGCGGACAAAGAGGCAGTCAGTGGGGTTCAGAGTGAATATTCTAAATTAAAATTGAATGGGCTTGCAGAATTCAAAAGTGAATATTGCGGCGAACTTCACTTGCTTCAAAATAGATAATTGTCTAATTTGTTTGAGTGCGCTTTGGCACTCATTTTTAT
>DZAQ01000034.1 GCA_022729615.1 Sulfurovum sp. | reverse complement strand
TATTGGAGGCGCCCTTATCTTAAAATCCCTTCATAACAACCGAGTAGAGATACTCTATTTCGTTATCCTCGAACGAAATAGTTTTGCCGCTTTCGAAAAATTCATCAATTCGCTTTTTACTGAGTGTAGGAGCGTGTATGCATGCGGGGTGGGCGGCAATATAAGCGCGCATCAGCGACAGTTCTTGTTCTATCGGATCTTCACAGATATAGCACCGTCTAGTATCATATAAACGCCCCTCGAAGCGCAAAAGCGCGAGATAGCTTTCGCAGATGATGCGTTTGGGATTTTGTTTGCTCCATTTTTGCGCGGCTTTGAGCAGGAGTTCAAAATAAAAAGAGTGGATCTCTTCTGTTTCTCTGAGGTGCGGCTCAAAAAGTTTGATGAAATTATGCCACATCAAAAGTCGATTGCTCTCATACAGCCACTCAAAGCCGAAATGGCTCAAGCTGCGCAGTCTGGGCATAAAATGACTCTGCTCCCCATCGACTTCAAAATCGATGAGGTGACCAAGCTGCAAAATAGAGTGTCTTGCCCCGAAAAATCTATAGTATGCCTTGATGGAGTGTGCGCAGAGTATGGTCACTATCATATCCTCATTTTTTGCCTTGCTTAAATGAACTACAAAACCCTTCATCGCAACTTAACCTACTTTTTTGTATAATCGCCCTACCGGCTCGGATACTTTTTGGGTACCCTAGCAAAAAAAAACTAAAGGTTTGCTTATGAGAGATCTTTTTACCTCATTTAAAGACAATTGCGGATTTGGACTTTTGGCGTCTATCGACAATATCCCATCCCACAAAAACCTGGAAGACGCGATCACGGCTTTGTCACGGATGATGCACAGGGGCGCTATCGGCGCGGACGGAAAGACCGGTGACGGAAGCGGACTTCTGCTTTCGATGCCGAAAGATTTTTTCGCCAAAATAACCAAAAAAGAGGGCATGATTTTACCGGAAATATATGCCGTTGCTATGATTTTTAACCGCAACAGCGAAGATTTTACTGTGGTTAAAGAGATATGCGAACACAATGACCTGCGGATTTATTACACCAGAGAGGTTCCCGTCAATAGGGATGCACTGGGCGAGCAGGCTCTCGCATCACTTCCTGTTATCACTCAGATCTTTGTAGTTCCAAACTCTCTGATGGGGGCAAGACGATTTGACGCGCTTGTCTATCTTTCGCGAAAAGAGATCGAGCATAGACTCGAAAAGAGTGAGGATTTTTATGTCGCTTCATTCTCCTCTTCGGTGATCTCTTATAAAGGTTTGGTGATGCCGACGCATATCAAAACCTTTTATCCGGATTTGGCAAATGAAGAGTTTAAAATTTCGTTTTCTCTTTTCCATCAGCGATTTTCTACCAATACGCTTCCAAAATGGAAACTTGCCCAACCTTTCAGAATGATCGCGCACAATGGAGAGATCAACTCCATTACGGCTAACCGGTTCAATGTGACTGCCAAATTGGCAAACATAAAAAGCGAGATATTCTCCCAAGAGGAGCTCGATAGAATTTTGCCGATCATCCAAAAGGGGATGAGTGATTCGGCTAGTTTGGATAATTTTTTCGAGTTTTTGCGCATAAACGGTATGGATTTCTTCAAAGCGGCGCGATCGATGCTTCCTGCTCCATGGCAAAATGCGCCTCATATGGATGCGGATCTGAGAGCATTTTATGAGTATGTGAGCGCTTGTGTCGAGCCATGGGATGGTCCCGCGGCAGTGAGTATGACGGATGGCCGCTATATAGGCTGCGTGTTGGATAGAAATGGTCTCAGACCGGCAAAATATATTATTACAACAGGCAATAGACTTTTGGTGACTTCCGAATATGGAGTGCTTCAGACACCCGAAGAGGAGATCGTCGAACGAGGGCGTTTGCAATCGGGCGAAATGATCGGAGTTGATCTCAAGTATGGCACGGTACTCAAAAATTGTGATATCAACAACTATCTCAAGGGAAGAGATCCATACGCGAAGTGGCTCAATCAAAATACTGTATATCTCCAAGAGTATATGAAAGACCCCTTTTCGTCCATAGATATGCCTGACAAAGAGATGATGTATGCCAAGCAGCGTTTTTTTAATATCACGCTTGAGGTGATCGAGCAGGTGCTTGAACCGATCGTCAAAGAGGGCAAAGAGGCGACATCTTCAATGGGCGATGATACCCCATTGGCAGCATTTTCAACCAAGCAGAGAAATTTTTCTGACTTTTTCAAACAGAAATTCGCTCAAGTGACCAATCCTCCCATCGACCCCATCAGGGAAAAAGTGGTTATGAGTTTGAATACAGGATTTGGAGAGATACGCAATGTTCTTGCCGACAACGCGGGACACACCAAACGCCTCAAGACAGTCTCTCCGATTCTCTCTTTTGAAAAAGTGGAAATTTTGCAAGAGTTTGGAAATGAAAATGATCCAAAATATGACAGAAATTATAAATCAAAATGCTACAAGACAAATTTTCATAATGATTTGCAAGCGAGCTTGGCGACGCTCGTTGAGCAGATTCTTGCAGATGTTCGAGAGGATGGTATCCGTACAATTTGTCTTGATGATAGAGATTTGGACGCTCAGACTATGGTGATGCCGATGCTCATGGTTGTAGGACGGCTCAACCAGGCGCTTCTTGAAAATAGACTGCGCCACCTTACAAGCATAGTGGCTATTTCAGGCGAAGTCTATGATTCGCATATGGCAGCCTCTATGATCGCATTTGGCGCCGCGGCGATCTATCCCTATATGCTCTACCAGACAGTTGCGATGATGGAGATGAGAAGCAATCCAAGCATCGATCTGGCTCCTATTTTGAAAAAGGTGCGAAAAGCGCTCAATGCCGGATTGATGAAGGTGATGTCAAAGATGGGTATCTCTACGATCTCAAGTTACAGAAATTCAAAACTCTTTGATATTATCGGATTGGATGATGAGATCATCGCCGAGTGTTTCGCAGGTACAAACGCGATGCTGAAGGGGCTTGGATACAAGGATATCGAGGAGCGTATCCGCAAGGCGCACAAGATGGCGTACGGCAAAGAGGCGCTTGATAGAATGATGCCGCTCAATATCGGAGGGCTCATCAAATATCTTGACGGGGAAGAGTATCACGATTTTGCGCCCAAGCATATCCATGCCATCCATAAATTATCCAAAAGCGGCAAAAAGAGTGACTTTGAGCAGTTCAAATCCTATATCAACAATAGAGACAAGAAATTTATCCGTGACTTTTTCCAACTCAAAAGCCAAAGAACTTCCATAGATATCAGTGAAGTTGAGCCTCTCTCGGAGATTTTCAAACGGTTCTCAACAGCTGCCATGAGTCTAGGGTCTATCTCCCCTGAAGCGCATGAGTGTCTGGCTGAAGCGATGAATACGATCGGCGGCAAAAGCAACTCAGGTGAAGGCGGCGAGGATGCCGCGCGCTTTAAGACGATCAAAAATTCCAAGATCAAACAGGTTGCCTCAGGGAGATTTGGTGTTACACCTGGGTATTTGAGGTCTGCGGAGGAGCTGCAGATCAAGGTAGCGCAAGGTGCGAAGCCGGGCGAAGGGGGACAGCTGCCCGGACAAAAAGTAAGTCCGCTTATCGCAAGGCTGAGACATACGATGCCCGGCGTGACACTCATTTCGCCGCCGCCGCACCATGATATCTATTCGATCGAGGATTTGGCACAGTTGATTTTTGACCTCAAGCAGGTCAATCCCGATGCGAGGATCGCCGTCAAACTGGTCTCTACTGCCGGAGTCGGAACGATAGCCGCCGGCGTAGCCAAGGCGTATGCTGATAAGATCATTATTTCCGGAGGAGACGGCGGTACGGGCGCCGCGCCGATCGGCTCTATCAAATTTGCCGGCAATCCGTGGGAGCTGGGTCTGATCGAAGCGCACAATGCCCTCAAAGCGAACAATCTCCGAGGCCAAGTGGAACTCGAGACCGATGGCGGATTGAAAACCGGACTAGATGTCGTTAAGGCGGCTATATTTGGAGCGGAGAGTTATGCTTTTGGGACAGGCGCATTGACTGTCATCGGGTGTAAGATCCTGCGAATCTGCCATCTCAACCGCTGCTCGGTTGGTATAGCAACTCAAGAGGAGAAGCTTCGAGAGCATTATGAGGGGTCTGTGGAACGCGTGATCAACTACTTTACACTGCTTGGAGAGGATGTGCGAGAGATCCTTGCATCACTCGGATACAGATCACTCGAGGAGATCGTCGGCAAAACGGAACTGCTTGAGGTGATCGATGATGCATTTGCAAAGAAATTTTCATTCGAAAAACTCCTTTATGATCTTGAGGGACCAAATACAAGACAGGTTGCCTTCAATCAGCCCTATGATACCAATGAGTATGAAAAAGAGATTTTGAAAGAGTTGATGCCGGCGATCAAAAATCCGACCAATTCTATGGTCATCGAGAGGAAGATATCCAACCTCAATCGAAGTTTTGGAGCATTGATCTCAGGCGAGATCGCCAAATATTACGGTGATAAGGGATTGCCGGATCGAACTATAGATATTCGGCTTGACGGAACATCCGGACAATCTTTGGGGGCATTTCTGATCGACGGTGTCTCGATCCATATCAATGGCGCCGGTAACGACTATATCGGCAAGGGGATGCATGGCGGCCGTATCGTGATAACGGCAGACAAAAACGGTCCGAAATTCTCTTTGGGCGGAAATACCTGTCTTTATGGTGCGACCGGAGGCAAACTCTATGTCAACGGTCAAGTCGGAGAGCGTTTTGGCGTGAGAAATTCCGGAGCCATAGCGGTCGTCGAGGGTACAGGGGATCATCCTTGTGAGTATATGACCGGCGGTGTTGTGATCATTCTTGGAAGAACAGGCGTCAACTTCGGAGCAGGGATGACCGGAGGTGTGGCTTTTGTGTATGATATCGAACATCTATTGGTCGAAAATGTCAATCAAGAGTTGGTAGAGGCGCGTAGAATCGATACGGAAGATACGGATATTGAGCGCTACTATCTCAAGAAGCTGCTCAAAGATTATTATCAAGAGACCAAGAGCAAACAAGCCAAAAAAATTCTTGATAATTTCCGAGTCGAGATCCGAAACTTTTGGATAGTGCGTCCAAAAGATATGAAGGGTCCTCTCAAAATAATAGAGGGAGGAGAATAGATGCTAAGATTTTTTGATTTAGAAAGAGTTGATGCCAAGAAGCGGGATGTTGTCGAGCGATCAAGAGACTATGAAGAGATTTATGAAGTTTTCAAGACCAAAAAAGCAGCTGAGCAGTCCGAGCGATGTATCCAGTGCGGCGATCCCTACTGTCACAATGGATGCCCGCTGCACAATTTTATCCCCCAGTGGCTGCGTCGAGCCGCAGAGGAGGATTTGGAATTTGCTTTTGCCCTCTCGAATGAATCGTCACCGTTTCCTGAAGTGATGGGGCGGATATGTCCTCATGACAAGCTTTGTGAGGGGGCATGCACACTCAATGACGGACATGGCGCCATTACGATCGGCTCTATCGAAACATACATCAGCGAAGAGGGATTCAAGAAGGGTTTGAAACCGAAATTCTCCAAGGAGAAATTGGGAAAAAAAGTAGCCGTCATAGGCGCCGGACCGGCCGGGCTGTCGGCAGCCACATTTCTGCTTAGAGAGGGTATAGATGTTGAGATATTTGACAAGCACTCAAGAGCAGGCGGATTGCTTACATACGGAATCCCCGGCTTCAAACTCGACAAACGCATTGTTGCTCGCAGGATCAAACTCCTAGAAGAGGCTGGTGCAATTTTTCACCTCAATGTTGAGGTTGGCAAAGATATCAATTTCGATGAGCTTGCGAAAAGTTTTGATGCGATCTTTATCGGTGTCGGTGCGACAAAAGGGAAGCGATCGGGACTCGTGGGTGATGATGCGGCCAATGTATATATGGCTATGGATTTTTTGACGACGATCCAAAAGAGACTTTTTGGAGAAAAAGAAGATTTTGATGCGGATGTCAAAGGCAAGAGTGTTGTTGTGGTTGGGGGCGGCGATACCGCCATGGATTGTGTGCGTACCTCGATCAGAGAAAAAGCCAAAAGTGTCAAATGCCTTTACCGCCGTGATGCTCGCAATATGCCCGGGAGCAAAAAAGAGTATCTCAATGCCAAAGAGGAGGGGGGTCAATTTGAATTTTTTGCTTCCCCAAAAGCGCTTATTTTTGATGATGAGGGCAAGGCGATCGGGATCGAGATGGTCAAAATGCGGCCAACCGTGCCTGATGCAAATGGAAGACAGGGGGTTGAGGAGATTACAGGAAGCGAATACAGAGTGAAAGCGGATTTGATCATCTTTGCACTTGGATTTGAGCCTGTTGAGTATCCTTTTTATGCCTCCAACGGGATCGAGACCAATAGATGGGGCGGTATCGTTGTGGATGAAAACTACGAGACGACAACCTCCGGTATTTATGCCGGCGGAGATTGCAGCAGAGGGGCAGATCTTGTCGTGACTGCCGTGCGTGACGGACGGGACGCTGCCAAATCGATATTCAAAAAATTTACCATGAATGAAAAATAATTTTTATTCTGCTTGCAAAGAGGCGAATGAAGAGATAGCAACGCTCTTTGACGGCGCGATTGAAGAGCATCATTATAAAAAGTATGAAGTCGGCGCAGGCGGGGATCGCAGCAGCGGACTAGATCTCATGGCGGAAGCCATCTTTGTCAAGCATCTTGGAAGATTTGGCACGATCGAATCAGAAGAGTCCGGCTTGATCGGCGAGGGTGAAGAGACGATTGTTTTGGATCCGCTAGACGGGAGCTCAAATGCTCTTTCCAATTTTCCCTATTTCGGGACATCGGTGGCAAGGATCGATAAGGATGGAGTTTTGCAAGATGCTGTCGTCTGCAATCTTGTGAGTAAAGAGATATTTTTGAAATCTCCGGAGACTCCCACAAGAAAAGGAAAACTTTTTTCAGCCCAAATGGGGGAGCTTGCAAGAGTTCCGCACGCTGAAATCGGAATATTTGAGAAGGCATACGCGCATCCAAAGATCGTCGCAGGGCTTCAAAAGATGGGACTGAAATTCAGGGCACCCGGAGCGGTCGCATTGTCGCTTGCGTATGCCCATACGGTTAATTTTGTGCTTTTTGCGGGACAGTATCGAATCTATGATTTCGCCGCAGGGTTGGCGTTTTGTGAAGATCTCGAAGTGATTGTTGAAGAGGATTATGTTATAGTTTCACAGAGTAAGGAGTTGGTTCACTCTTTGGAGTCACTGGTGAGAACCTCTCTTTATGAGCATGAGAGATAAATTGGAATATCTTTTCGAGGAGAATTGATGAATATTGCGAGTCTATTTGGAGGAATGAAAAAGCAATCTACGGTTGCAGATGCTCCTTCGCATTGGATAAAATGTCCTAAGTGCAATGCTTTGATGTATTATAAAGAGGTAGAGGCAAAGAATAGCATCTGTCCAAAATGCAATCATCACTTTCGAATCAATGCCAATGATAGAATTGCATTGTTGACGGATGAAGAGAGTTTTGTTGAGCATGATGCCGGACTCACGCCTGTTGATCCTTTGAAATTTGTCGATAAGGTGAGCTATAAAAAAAGAATAGAAGAGAGCAAAAACAAAACCGGCAGAGTCTCTTCCGTGGTAAGCGGCAGCTGTACTATAATGGGTATTCCTGCTGAGCTGGCAGTGTTTGATTTCTCTTTTATGGGAGGAAGTCTCGGTTCGGTTGAGGGTGAGAAGATCGTCAGAGCAGTGAACCGCGCAATCGAAAAATCCTGTGGGTTGGTGATCGTCTCGGCAAGCGGCGGCGCGAGAATGCAAGAGAGCACTTATTCACTATTGCAAATGAGTAAAACCTCAGCCGCACTCAATCGTCTGCACCATCAAGGACTCCCTTTTATTTCAGTGCTCACTGATCCTACTATGGGCGGCGTAAGCGCCTCTTTCGCGATGCTGGGAGATATCATCATGACTGAGCCGGATGCCTTGATCGGCTTTGCAGGACAACGGGTCATCAAACAGACAGTTGGTGTCGATCTGCCTGAAGGATTTCAAAGATCAGAATTTCTGCTCGAGCATGGTTTGATCGATATGATCGTGCAGAGAGATGAGATGCGGCAAACGATAGCGGATCTTTTGAAGCTTTTTTCAAAAAACTAGCGCAATGAACTATGCGCTTGTAGATCAGGATACACTGCTTAAACAAAAAATTTCTCTGCAAGAATTCCTTCTTTTTATAAACCAACTCCAAATACCCATACTTCAGTATCGAGACAAGCAAGGCTCTCTCGCGCAGATCGAGAGTCAGCTTAAAATAATACGGAAACTCTATACCGGTACGATTATCGTTAATGACGCTGTGGAATTGGTCGGTCTGGCAGACGGGGTACATTTGGGACAAGAGGATTTGCTGCGGTTTGCATCGGTAAAACGGGATGCTGTGAGAAATATTCGTCAAGCGATAGGCAATAAGATTTTTGGTCTCTCTACACACAGCAAAGAGGAGATATTGGAAGCGAATGAGTTGGAGATCGACTATATCGGTCTTGGAGCGTATCGACCCACGGGGACAAAGAGCGATGCGCAGGTGGGAGGAGAGGCGCTGTTAGAGATCGCAAAACTCTCCAAACACCCCGTAGCGCTCATCGGCGGCGTGCGGCTAGATGATGTTTTTGGGGAATTTATTGAGTATAATGTGGTGGGAAGTGACCTTTGCAGCGCATTTCACAAAAGAAAGGAGTATGATGTTGGATGAAAAAAGAGAGACAAAAGCCGGTTTCGTAGCAGTGGTCGGTCGCCCAAATGCAGGAAAGAGCACTATGCTCAACTTTATCATAGGTGAAAAACTTGCTATGGTTTCCCAAAAAGCACAGGCGACCAGAAAGAGAATGAACTTCATTGTGATGCACCATGATACGCAGATTATTTTTGTAGATACCCCGGGTATTCATGAAAGAGAGCGCCTGCTCAACCAATTTATGCTAAGTGAGGCGCTCAAAGCGATGGGAGATAGCGACCTGATTTTGTTTTTGGCTCCTGCGAGCGATAAGCTGGAGGAGTATGAGAAATTTTTGAACTCCCCTCAAATCAAAAATAGAAAGCATATTATTGTTTTGACAAAAATCGATCAAGTCACTCAGGCAAATCTCCTCAAGAAACTTGGAGAGTACCAAAAATATCAAGACTCTTTCGAAGCCATTATCCCTTTTTCAGTCAAAAAGAGCGTAGGAAGAGACCAGCTTCTCGATCTCATCGCCAAACATTTGCCGCACTCGCCATTTCTTTATGACCCCGAGATGCTTACGACGGAGACGATCCGCAATATCTATAAAGAGTTGATTCGTGAAGCAATTTTTGAAAACTTGAGTGATGAGATCCCTTATGAGAGTGATGTCCTTATCGAGAAGATAGAGGAGAGTGACGAGATAGACAGGGTGCATGCCAGTATTATTGTAGAAAAAGAGATGCAAAAGGTTATCATTGTCGGCAAGGGGGGTGAGACTATCAAGCGACTCGGAAGGGATGCAAGGAGAGAGATGGAGATGTTTAGCGGCAAGAAGATTTTTCTCGATCTTTTGGTGGTGGTCAAGAAGGGATGGAGCAAAGATAGAGATAAATTGGTAGAATTTGGTTATGTTATATGAAAAATTTAATATTAGTCTTCAAAAACAACATTTTTATAAGAAAGATTTAATATTATAACATATATAATTGTTTGAACAAGGAAGGAAATCAGCATGAGTACAAATTCAAAAATCAAAAGTATCGTGACTATAGACGCATATGAGAAGATTTATTGTGTATTGAAAGATAGTAAATTCAAACAGTTGAAGCGATTGGCTTTCAATAATAGTAATTTCAATGCGGCATACATCCACAATAAGGATTTGATATCAACTTCAATTGAGGTGAGCAAGAGTATTCCTCTTGAGGATATACAAGATATCATTGAAATAAAAGCGTATGAAGAGCTTGGACTTGATCAGGCAGATGAATATATCATTCGATATGCCGAAAGAGAGAGTACGAGCGAAGAGCGGATATTTGATGTTTTCATCGCAGAGCCCAATGTTCTCGAAGAGAGATTCGGTGAAACTGTTGATGAGACTAAATTTATCGACCTGCTTATCCCCGCACCGCTCCTCTTTCGGTCGATCTATACGAGAGATTTGTTAGCAAGCGAAGGTGTTCACCTATTTCTCTATTTTGGAAATCAGGATACATTTGTTTCATTCTACAAGAATGGAAAACATCTCTATTCGAAGTCCATAGAGTATTCTTCGGCGCAAATGTATGATAAGTATTGCGAAATAGCCGGTAATCGTGTCAGCGAAGAGGAGTTTTTCAATATATTATATACGGAAGGATTGAGAACAATCCATTCTGATTATCAGCAAAATCTTACGAAGCTTTTTGGGGAAATCTTTATATCCATCAATGATATCGTCATTTATGCGAGAAGAGCCTTTGATATTTCCAAGATAGATCAAGTCTTTATCGGCGGTGACAGGGGAACCATCAATGGACTTGATGAGTACACCAACAACTATCTTGGATTGCACTCATCTGAATTAAATTTCAATTTTAATATCGAAACAGATGATTGGCATATCAATCAATTGCACTATATGCTCCTCGTAGCTGCTATTGACTATATAGATGAAACTGACCAGAAGGTTAACCTTACAATTTTCGAGCGGGCACCCGCATTTCACAAACGACCAAGCGGACAATTCATCATTACTACTCTATTGGCGATCTCTTTGGGTATGGCATATCCTCTCTACTTTTTGGCAAGATCCTATATAAATGACGCTACAAATCTTGTACTTTCAAAAAATGAAGAAGCGCTTAAGGCAGAATCTGATAAATACAAGCAGATATTGGGTGAAAAACAAAAAGAGATAAAAGTACTTGATGAGAAAATCGGTAGTTTGTCAAAAATATATTTCTCAAAAGAGAAAACATTGACTACTATCTATGATAAAAAAGTCAATTATCGTCTTAAGTCCGAATTATTCTATAGATTTGCGCAAGATATCTCCAAATTTGATGTCAAAATAGATCAGTTTATGAGCGATCAGGATACTTATACTATTTCACTCCTCAGCAAGGATGATAAAGAGATCACAAAACTTATCAAACATATCTCTGATACATACTTTGACAAAATCAACTCAATAGGTATCGAGACAATCAAGAAAGACCAAGAGAGTGAACTTTACAATAGCGTTTTAAAGGTTGAATTACGATGAAAGCTTTAGCAAATGAATTGGAGAGAATGGACTCATACTTCTCCGAAAAAAAAGAGAGTGAAAAGTGGCTTATTATTTTGGGTGTTGCAGGGGTCATTTCATTTCTTGCTTACTCTTACTTGCTGCCGTATGCGCAGGAGCAATTTAACACAAGTGAAGCGGAAAAAAATAGATTGACCAAGAGCATAGCCGATCAAAATTCCTATCTTGCTTCAATCACAGTGAATGGAGATAGAAATTTTTATATATCTAAGTATGATCAGGATATTCAAAATAAGAAAAATCAAATAGTTGAGATAAATAACAAAATTGCTTATATCAACAGCAGTCTTGAGAAGCTTTCAGGTATGCTGTTCAACCAAAAAAGCTGGGCAAAGTTTTTGGACTCTATCACCGAAAATGCCAAAATGCACAATATAGAGATCGGATTCATCAACAATAAATATGTAGATATGAAGGGCAATTTCGGTCATGTGCTCGAAGTTGAGATCGGCAGCAGCAGCGATTATAAAAACTTAATTGAATTTCTTCATGAGCTGGAACAAAATGTATTGGTTACGGATATCTATAGCAGCAATTTGATAGGCACAAACGAGGGTATAAACTCAGATATCAATATATCAGTATGGGGGATAAACCACTAATGAAAAATTTATTGATCGGCTTTATGGCAATATCGACACTCGCATTCTCTTCTTCAGCAACAGATCAGATCGACAAAATGGTAGAAGAGATCAAAAAACCAAGAAAAGGTGTCGCGATGAGTGAGCTAATGACGACGCCGGATCCGTTTGTAGTTCTCAAAAGAGATGACAATAGTACAGGCCAGATAGCAGCTCCCCAAAAAAAGGAAGAAAAACTCACCTTGGGGGGTATAATGAATGAAAAAGCATTCATTAATGGCAAATGGCTGAAGATCGGAGAAGAGATTTACGGGTACAAATTACATTTTATCGGAACAAAAGGGGTGGTACTCGTGGATGAAACACGAGTGAGAAAACTTTTTTTGCATGAGAAAAATAAGGGACTTATCACAATAAAGGAAGGTGAGTAATGAAAACAAATAACAGATGGACAAAGAGAATCGCATTAGTTTTGGCATTGAGTATGTTGCCGGCGCTAGGAAGTGCCGGAACATGCTCAAATAAGCTTTTTTCCACGACAATCGATAGTGAGCTTTCTATAGGAGATGCGATAGAAAATCTCGCAGATACATGTAATTTGACAGTAAGCGTCAATGATGAGTGGGCAAAAAAGAGACTTGACAAGAAACTCTATTTTGTGAAATTGAACAATACTACTCTGAAAGGATTTTTGGACACAGTCCTTACAGACAATGACCTCAACTATAAGCTCAGCGGAGATAAATTGACCATCTCCTATCTGACAACACGAACATTCAGAGTGCACTATATAGCCGGAAATAGAATCGGCAA
>DZAQ01000146.1 GCA_022729615.1 Sulfurovum sp. | reverse complement strand
TATTATATTTGTAAATATCATATCTATTTAGAGACCCTAGAACTCCACTCCCAATCCAAAAGATCCAGGCAAAATTATATTTGACTCCTCGAAGCGAACACCACCTTTGAGCGGATTGCTTTGACACAGAGCTACAGCGTCCAGATCGATCATGGTGATAATATCAGCTTTTGCTGAGGCGACATGTACCGCTGCCCCCACACTGATGGGACCTTCCAGCATACAGCCGATCATGCACTTGACACCATACTCCCCAGCCAGATCGGCTAGTTTAAGTGCATTGGAGATGCCGCCGCATTTGGCAAGTTTGATATTGATGAGATCTGCCGCCTCCAGATCAAGCAGCCGTCTGGCATCATTTAAAGTGAAGACGGATTCATCCGCGAGAAGCGGGGTTTGAATGCGCTCTTTGATGGCACGCAGCCCTTCGATATCCTCAGCTTTTATCGGCTGCTCGATAAGTTCGGGCACTATTCCCTTTGATTCCAATCGCTGCATTACAGTTATACACTCCTCAGGTGTCCAGCCTTGATTGGCATCGAGACGAAGCGTCGCCTTTTTACCGACAGCTTCGCAGATCGCCTCGATCCGTTCAATATCTTTGAGCGGATTGGAGCCTACTTTGATCTTGAGCGTATCATACCCCAAGGCTACCGCATCCAATGCATCAGCGACCATCTCCTTGGTCTCTCCTAGGCTGATCGTTATATCGGTTCTAAAATTTTTTTGGCTTCCTCCAAGCATTCTATAGAGAGGGAGCTGAAGAGTTTTGGCTTTGAGGTCATACAGAGCGATTTCAAGAGCTGATTTTGCCGTGGTATTTTTGAGGATTCGAGTATGGATCGTCTCTATCAACGCATCAAACTCCTCCAAATCTCTCCCTGCCAAAAACGGTGTGAGATACTCGATGACTGCTTGCATAGTACCCATGGTCTCCCCAGTGATGACTGGTGTCGGCGCCCCCTCCCCGTAGCCCTGAAGCCCGCTTTGTGTAGTGATGATGACCACTATATCCTCGAGAGACTCTACTCTTCTCAGGGCTGTTTGAAATGGTCTTTTGAGTGGGACACGCAGTCGTTTGGTCTCTATTTTTACTATTTTCATTCTGTTTCCTAGGAGAGATCGGACTTGAAGTGATGACTTTCGCAAGGAAAGCGATTTTGGTTCCTTGCTGCTTTGGCAAAGGGGGTAACCGGCACACCGTGATGCTCGGCAATTTGCATGATTTTTGACATATTCTCCGGGGCAAATCCTATGAGCATCTCATACTCTTCGCCGCTTGCACCTATCTCATCAGGTATCTCTATGAGTGGCTCAAATCCCGTATCATTATAGTCAACCAGTTTATTGGTATCACAAAAAAGCCCATCGGATATATCCATACCTACTCGCAAATACTCCCTAGACTCAACTATGAAGGCGCTCCTGAGCTTGGGTTCATAAAATCTCGAATCACTCTGTATGGCTTCTCCGCGCATCAGCCTCTCCAAGTCTCGTTTGCTCTCCCCCAAAGCGCCCGTAAAAGCGAGGATATCTCCCTCTTTTAAACCCTTTCGAAACAACGGCGCGCTGCTTTTGGAGATAAGGGCTATAGAGATGTGCAGTTTCTCGCCGCCTATTGTATCTCCGCCTATAATTTCACATCCAAACTCTTGCGCCGTCGCCTCGAGGCTTTGTGTGAGGTCGCATATCTCTTCTGTGGAAAAATCTTTGGGAATCGCCACGCTCGCCATCGCATAGAGCGGCACAGCATTCATTGCTATAGCATCTGAAAGGTTCACTAGCATCGCCTTTCTGCCTATCTGCGCAGGGGTCATCCAAGACCTCCTGAAGTGCGTATCCTCAAAAAACGCGTCCATGCTATAGACCATCTCTCCCAATACGGCACCGTCATCACCGATATACTTTGAGTGAAATTGTCCGATCAAAAACAACTCTTTATCCATATCTATAAACCGCTTTCAAAACCTCTCTACCACCTGTTTGTTTGGCAAAATTGTAACATACTTCTTCTCATTCTGCGAGATACCGTCAGGATACGAACTTGGTTAATCTTGATAATAGAAACATTTGTTATAATTTATCCAAATTCATTGTAAAGGACAGAGCAACTATGGATGTTCAAATCTATAAGTATGATGCAGTAATCGTCGGTGCCGGTTTGGCCGGTTTGGCAGCTGCGAGAGAGCTTACAGCCGCCGGCAAAAAAACAGCCGTCATTACCAAGCTTCACCCACTCAGGAGCCACTCAGGAGCAGCACAAGGAGGCATCAATGCCGCACTTGGAGCCGAAGACAGTGTAGAGCTGCACGAATTTGATACCGTCAAAGGGAGTGACTATCTTGCTGACCAAGATTGTGTCGAACTTCTTTGCAGTAAAGCCCCTGAGACCATCAGATGGGCTGAGAGAATGGGCGCTGTTTTCTCGAGAGACGATAAAGGCGATATAGCGATCCGACCGTTTGGCGGACAATCCAAACCAAGAGCCTGTTATGCCAAAGACCGAACCGGTTTGACACTGCTTCAAACGATCTATGAGCAGGCACACCGTGCGGGAATTGAAGTTTTTGATGAGTGGTATGTTGCCGACATTATCTATAAGGACGGCAAAGTCTCCGGTGTGGCGGCGTTCAATATCCGCAACAGCCAACCTGCGATCTTCAATGCCAAAGTTGTGATGTTCGCTACAGGCGGATATGGAAGAGCCTTCAAGATCAACTCCAATGCCCACGCCAATACAGGCGATGCCCTCTCTATCGTCGCGCGCCATGGTCTGCCGCTCGAGGATATGGAGTTTGTACAGTTTCACCCAAGCGGACTCGGCGGATCTGGTATCTTGATCTCTGAAGCAGCGCGTGGCGAAGGGGGTCGTCTCTTCAACTCAGAGGGTGAACGCTTCATGGAAAAATACGCGCCCAATGCGCTTGAGCTTGCCTCCAGAGATGTCGTTGCGCGCGCCATCACCAAAGAGGTACTTGAAGGTCGCGGTATCGGACCGGAGAAAGATGCGGTATGGATCGACCTTACTCACCTTGATCCTCAGATCATCCTTACCAAGCTTCCCGAACTCAGAGAGCTTGCTATTACCTTC
>DZAQ01000145.1 GCA_022729615.1 Sulfurovum sp. | reverse complement strand
TTTTATTTCATTTTGTCAATTTTATTCAAGAGAATTATAAGCCACTGTTACCAATTTGATTTTACTTACCGATACAATATGGTACAATTTTCCAACCCAATAGAAGGCTAGTCTATGCATCCAAAAAGTATCTATATCGCGTCGATAGAACCTCGCTCCGGAAGCCTTGTCATCGCACTAGGATTGATGGAGATGCTCAAAGGTCACTATAAGAGTGTCGCTTTTTTCCGTCCCATTATCCCGGATGGCATCGCCAGAGAGAATGATATCGATTTTATGCTTCGGCACTTTGAACTTGATATGCCTTATGAGGAGTGTTACGGCGCTACGATCAGTGAATATGTCGAATCATATGCCGAGGGCAGAGAAGAGCAGCTCTGTGAAATGATCATGAACAAAATCAACCATCTCCACGAGAAATATGATTTTATTTTGATCGAGGGGTATCCTCGCAGTACTTTGGGCGCAATTTTTGATTTTGACCTCAATCTCAAAATCGCCAAAAATATCGATACCGCACTTATCCCGATCATCAATGGCAAATCAAAGACGATCGAAACCATCATCAATGAGATCCAAATCAATGCAGAGTCTATCAAAGAAGAGGGTTCTGTCCATCTCGCAACCTTTGTCAATCGCTGCGATGAAGAGATACTAGGACAGCTCAAAGAAAAAACAGCAGAGGATGAGTTTGAGGTCTTTGTACTCCCGGAAGTAAAAGAACTCGATACGCCTATCATCCAAGAGGTGGCAGATAGGCTCGGGGCGGAAATCATTCTTGGCAAACCTGAACAGCTCGAGCATCTTGTTTTGCGCAAAAAGATCGCGGCAATGAGCGTAGAAAACTATCTCACCCATATAAGCGACGGAGGTCTTATTATCGTTCCGGGAGACCGCAGCGATATTATTTTGGCATCCCTGCTCTCATTTTATGCCAAAAACCATCCGCATATTGCAGGTCTCATTCTCAGTGGCGGACTCAGACCAACCAAAAATGTTTTAGAGCTTATCAATGATTTTAGTGATATTGCTATCCCTATTTTGGCAGTCGAAACCGACAGCTACCAAACAGCGATCGCCCTCAATTGCGTTGAGGCAAGGATGACGCCCAAAAGCAGCAGGAAAATTACTTTAGCAAAGGGTGTTTTCGATGCTGCAGTAAACAAAAAAGCGATACTCAAACGATTCAAAGAGAGTTCTTCTGAGATCATGACACCCATGATGTTTACCTACAAACTCTTTGAACGCGCCAGATCCAATCGACAAAAAATTATTCTCCCAGAAAGCGGGGATGAACGAATCTTGCGCGCGGTAGAGATACTTTTGCGCAGAGATGTCGTGGATATCATTTTGCTTGGAAATCCAAAAACCATCAAGCGCAAAAGCGCTCTTTTGGGTCTTGATATCAGCGCCGCAACTATCCTCGATCCCGATGATGAGGGCGAAAAAAGAGAAGCGTTTGCGCAAAAATTCTATGAGTTGAGAAAAGCCAAAGGGTTGACACTCGCTGCCGCCAAGGATGCCTTGATGCTTCCCAACTATTTCGCCACTATGATGATTTACGAGGGATTGGCCGACGGGATGGTCTCTGGTGCGACGCATACAACTGCCGATACCGTCCGTCCGGCACTGCAGATCATCAAAACAAAACCGGGTATCTCGATAGTATCGAGTATATTTTTTATGTGTTTGGAGAGCAGAGTTTTGGTTTATGGCGATTGCGCGGTCAATCTCGATCCTTCAGCTGAGGAGCTTGCCCAGATCGCCATCTCCTCAGCGGATACGGCGCTTCAGTTTGGCATAGAGCCGCGCGTAGCGCTCCTCTCCTACTCCACCGGCACATCAGGAAGCGGTCCCGATGTCGAGAAAGTGGCCGAAGCCACGCGCATAGCCAAATCAATAAGACCCGATCTTCTCATCGAGGGTCCCATCCAGTATGACGCGGCTATCGACCCCATCGTAGCTGCGCAAAAATTGCCGGATAGCGCCGTAGCCGGTCAAGCGACCGTCTTTATCTTCCCAGATCTCAACACTGGGAACAACACTTACAAAGCTGTCCAACGCTCCACAGGAGCGCTTGCGATCGGTCCGGTTTTGCAGGGATTGCGCTTGCCGGTCAATGATCTCAGCCGAGGATGTCTCGTCGATGATATCGTCAATACAGTAGCGATCACAGCGATTCAGGCTGGCGAAGCGAGAGGAGGCAAAAAATGAAAATACTTGTCATCAATTCCGGCAGCTCCTCGATAAAATGCCAATATTTTGTTGACGGCAAAAGCCTTGCGTCAGGGATGGTTGAACGCATCGGTGAGGCAAATTCTCTTGCCAAGATCACACACGAAGGGGAGCAATATCTTTATGACAAAGAGATCGGAGATCACCATCAAGCTCTCGGGGCGATACTCAAACTCCTCAGCAAATCAGGGGCATTGCCAAGTATCGATGACCTCGATGCGGTCGGACACCGCGTGGTACATGGGGGCGCTGCTTTTGATCAGCCGACACTCGTCACACCCGAAGTACTCGATACGCTCCGCTCCCTCATCCCCCTAGCCCCCCTGCACAATCCTGCCAATATCGAAGGGATAACGGTCATGCAAAAGCTCTCTGCGAACCTCCCGCAAGTAGCCATTTTCGATACGGCATTTCACCAGAGTATGCCCTCCTCTGCCTATCTCTATCCTCTTCCATATAGACTCTACGAGGAAAACGGGATTCGCAAGTACGGATTCCACGGCACCTCCCATGCCTTCGTAGCCAAAGAGGCCGCCCGCTTTGTCGGCGATAGACTCGAAAATCTCAACCTTATCACACTCCATCTAGGCAACGGCGCAAGCGCGACGGCTATTCGCTCAGGCAAAAGCGTGGATACCTCTATGGGCTTTACTCCGCTTGAGGGTCTCATGATGGGGACACGATGCGGTGATATAGATCCGGCGATCATCCCCTTTATCTCTCACAATCTAGGCTTGGATATCGATGCTATCGATACCATACTCAACAAAGAGAGCGGACTGAAAGGGATTTGCGGCAGTAACGATATGCGAGAAGTGATCGACAAGGCAACACAAGGAGACAAACTTGCCAAAACAGCGCTTGAGATGTACGCCTATCGTATCAAAAAATA
>DZAQ01000144.1 GCA_022729615.1 Sulfurovum sp. | reverse complement strand
GGGACGCCCATGTAGGTTTTTTTGCCCTCAAGTGATTTGGTGACACCCGATTTGCCTGCTATGGATGCGAAATCGCCTATATGCAGGTGTCCGGCTATCGCTGACTGTCCCCCGATGATGACATTTCTGCCGAGCGTCACAGAGCCTGCCAATCCTGACTGGGCGACGATAAGCGTATGGGCGCCGACATCACAGTTGTGTGCGATCTGGACGAGATTGTCGATCTTGGTGCCTCTGCGGATGATGGTAGTGCCGAACACGGCGCGATCGACAGTGGTGTTGGCGCCGATCTCTACATCATCCTCGATGTGGACATCACCGTTTTGGTAGATTTTGACATGTTCGCCTGTTTTGGTGTGTGCGAAACCGTATCCGTCGCTCCCGATGACCGCGCCGCTATGGATGATGCAGTTTTTCTCTATCGTCGTGCCGTGATAGAGTGTGACATTGGGGTGCAGCAGCGTGCCTGAGCCGACACTCACGCCGTCACCGAGATAGCAGCCCGCCATGATGATAACATTATCGCCAAGGGTGACATTTTTGCCAAAACGGACGCGCTTATCGATATCGCAGCCCTCTCCTGTATGCGGATGCCCTCCATTGGTCTCGATCTTGTGGGCGAAAAGCTTGGAGGCGAGTGCGAGTTTGAGATAAGGCTCATCCGTGATAAGAGCGATCACCCCTTCGGGAAGCAGATCGGCATATCGGGGCTCTATGAGTACCGCGGCGGCTTTGGTGTGGGGGAGTTGATCGCTATATTTCGGGTTATTGAAAAAACTTATCTGCGATGCGCCCGCCTCAAGAAGCGTATGTATGCCCGATATCTTCGTATCGTCAGATTGTGGCTCAAGTCCGAGTATTTCGGCTATCTCTTGCAGTCTGTAGGTCATTTGGAGACGCTCCTAGTGTGAAAATATTTGGCAAATGGTGATGGCGAAACGGTTAGCGCTCGATAGCGACTACACCGCCTCGTACGATTTCGCATGGGTTGTATCGCTGGGTGGCTTCGATAAAATGGCGAATCCGCATTGGCTCATCCGCCACCATCGCGATCACCATATCGACACCGACATTGACGATACCGCCGTTGTATGCGCTGCAAAGCGCTTGGATATCGCCCAGATTTTCACCGATAGGAAATTTGACCAGCAGCATCTCTTTTTCGACCATCTCCTCATGCTCTATGACTTTGAGGGTCGGGACGAGCTTGTGAAGCTGCTTGATGATCTGCTCTATCACTCTGGAGCTTCCGTTGGTAACGATCGTGATATGTGAAAGGTCGCTTCCGGGCATCGGTGCGACAGTGAGGGAGTCGATATTGTACCCCCTCCCCGCAAAAAGAGAAGTCACGCGCGCAAGGACAGAGCTTTCATTCATCACCACTACAGAGATGACTCTTCTTACATTTTGCATTACTGATCCTCCTTATGCTCTAATAACATATTGTAAAGCGCGCCTCCGGCAGGAACCATCGGCATAACATTCTCAAAACGATGGATCGCAACATTCATCAAGCAGACTTTGTTTTGCGCGATCGCGTCTCTCAGTGCGGCGTCGAACTCCTCTTTGGTGGTGACATCATAGCCTATGCCTCCACATGCCTCTGCGAGCGCTTTGAAGTTGGGTTGGAAACTCAAATCGGTCTCAGAGTAGCGCTTATCATAAAAGAATGTCTGCCATTGCCGCACCATACCCAAAAAGTGGTTGTTGAGGATGATGTTGATGACGGGGATCTCATACTCGGCAGCGGTGACCAGCTCTTGGATATTCATCAATATGGAACCGTCTCCCGTGATATTGATGACAGTTTTTTCCGGATTGCCCCGCTTGGCACCGAGAGCTGCCGGAAATCCAAATCCCATAGTACCAAGTCCGCCGGAGTTGATCCATTGACGAGGTCGATCAAAGGGGTAGTGCTGCGCGGTCCACATCTGATGCTGACCGACATCTGAGGTGATGATCGCATCTTCACCGACAAGCTCCCCTATTCTCTCGATAACCCACTGAGGCTTGAGCACTTCATCGCTGTCTTGGTAGCTTTGCGGATGCAAGGAGTCGTAGCGACCGAGTATCTCTCTCCAGGCGTGATAGTTGTCCGGATCGATATCCTCCAAAAATGTGAGCAGTTTCTCGATCACGACATTGATATCACCCACGATCGGATAGTCCACATCGACAAGTTTGCCGATATTCGCCGGATCGATATCGACATGGATGATGTCGGCATATTTGGCAAATTCGCTCAGTTTGCCCGTCACGCGGTCGTCAAACCTTGCGCCAAGCGAAATGATCAGATCTGCCTCAGACATCGCCATATTGGAGGAGTAGTTGCCGTGCATCCCGAGCATACCGAGCAAAAGTGGATTGTCAGCCCCCATGACTCCTCTCGCCATCAAAGTCTCTACTGCTGGGATCTGAGTCTTTTGCGCTAGTTTGCGCACCAATTCGGATGCATTGCTCAGCACTACTCCGCCCCCGATATACAAAAGCGGCTTTTTCGCCGCCTTGATCGCATCGGCTGCCTTTTTGATCTGACGCTCATTGCCTTTGTAATTGGGTCTATAGGTCGGCAAATTGATCTCATTTGGATAGACAAATTCCCCCATTTCAGCTGTGATATCTTTGGGAATATCCACCAAGACAGGACCAGGGCGACCGCTTTTGGCTATATAAAATGCCTCCTTGATAACTCTAGGCAGCTCCTCGAGAGTCTTGACAAGATAGTTGTGCTTCGTACATGGGCGCGAGATACCTACGGCATCTATCTCTTGGAAGCCGTCAGTCCCGATGAGCGAGAGCGGTACCTGACCGGAGATGACAACCATCGGGATCGAATCCATATACGCAGTTGCCAAACCCGTAACCGCATTGGTAAATCCCGGACCGCTTGTGACCATCGCTACGCCGACTTTGCCGGTCGATCTCGCATAGCCGTCTGCCGCATGGACAGAGGCTTGTTCGTGACGATTGAGAATATGCTCAAAGCCGTCTTGCTTGTAGATCGCATCATAGACATTCATGATAGCGCCGCCAGGGTAGCCGAAAACTGTCTTGACACCTTCGGCTATCAGCGCCTCACAAACCATTTGTGCACCACTCATCTGCATGGTTTACACTCCACAATTTAGAAATTTATTTT
>DZAQ01000143.1 GCA_022729615.1 Sulfurovum sp. | reverse complement strand
TCACTGCGAGACCTTCAGGTCGCGGCAGTCTTGATCGTAACCGTGTTTGCAATATCGGGTCTGTGTTACCCTAGTGTAAAGAGATATTCAAAGATCCAGAGTGTTGCAACCGCAAAAACGATCCCATAGCCTACCAGTGAGGCAGTAAGTTTCGGCGCGAAACCGGCATTGATGGCGAGCGCTCCGGCTGTGATCATAGGGGGCATAGCTGATTCAAGCAGTGTGCTCACCCCGGCAATCCCACCAAATCCAAAAATTTTGAAAATCCCAAAAACTATCATCGGTATCACGATCAGTTTGATCGCCATGAAGCGTGCGAAAATACCCCTATCTTCATCAAGCCTCAGCCTCATGGTAAACCCCACACTGATAATAGCAAGCGGTACGAGTGTTTTGGAGAGAAGTTCAATGTAGGGCAGGGCAACAGTGGGAAGCTCTCCGATACCAAATGCGGCGACTAGAGTAATGGCAGGCGGGAAAGTCACTATTTTTTTGATGACCTGTTTTGTGTTGAGGGAGGTGCCGCTGAAAAATGCGACGATAAACGAACCATAGATGGCGAGCAAGATAAAACTGCCAAACTGATCATAGACGATCCCATAAGGGAGGGCTTCTTTGCCGGTGAGCGCTTCAAGCATCGGGAAGCCAAAAAATGAGGTGTTTCCAAGCGGCAGCAGCAAAAAGAGCGCGGCTTTGGTATTTTTGGGAGCATCCTTAAAGAAGAGGAATAAAAAAAAGAGTGAGAGCAGCAGTACGAAATAGGGGGTGACCGCAGTTATTATCAAAGAGCTGTCAAAGCGGATTTTTGGGATTTGGAGCAAAATGGTAGCCGGAAACGAGATATAAATGATGAAAAGATTGAGACTCTGCGAAAAGTTTTGAGGAAACTCAAAAAATTTCAGTGAGTAGCCAAGCGTCAGCAAAAAAAGTATAAAGAGTATCTGTTCCATCATTTTGCCTCATCATCTTCTATCATCGAAATCCATTTCATTATGGCTCAAGCGTATCGCTAAAGTAGTTCATCTTGAAGGGTGTGCCGGTCATCTTCTCGAAATGAATCCTTGCTTTATGAAATCTATACTCAGGCTCATTGCTGCTGATGCGAAAGAGCAGTTGGATCATATTCTCTTTGTGATAATTTTCATAATGGCTGATCTTCTCTTCGTTTCTCTCCAATTCTCCCGCCTCTTTTTGGCAGTCCTCAAGGGTTTCACAGCCTCTAACAACCAAAAACCGGTACGCAGACAATTCATAATAGAAGAGATCACTCGCTTTGATCTTGTCGTATGCGGAGTATTTGATGATCTGCCGCAAGGAGTAGAGGGGAGGCACGATCCCGTGCCATACCAAGGTGGTGTAAAATTTGACAACAAATCCGATATGCTTCGTCTGGTTTGCTCCAAGGAGCCGTTCGAACTGCTCGAGGAGTCTCTGCGTCATAAAACGATCCCTGAAAAGCGCGATCATTTGGGTGATTTTTTCTCTTTGCGGCTCCTCTTTGGGGTAGAGCGAGAGTTCCCAGTCTCTTGTGAAGATATCGTAGTATTGGATGATCTCGAGATAGGCGACATTGTCCTCTTTGAGGTAGAGAAGGTCCTCCGAGCTAAGAGTGTTAAGTATCGTGATCCCCGAGCCAAAAAGCTCAAGAAGGTGTTCGTATCTTCCATGCGGCAGTGTCAAGTCATCGATCTGCGGCGCATCCGTTTTGATGAGCCCAAGCCCAAATTTCTGCTCTAGCTGCATGGAGCGCAAAATAGCGATGATATTGAGCAGCCGCGCTTTGTAAATAGTGGGGTGATTTTGCAAGAAACGATGGATTTTGCTGTAGCGCTCTTTGGCTATTTGAATAAATTTCTGAATATCCTCATCATTGAAAAAATGGTGGTGTTCCGCAAGGCTGAAATAGACAAATGCCCCTTGCATTTTGAAGATCGTTTTGATGGCAGGATCAGATGCTCTGAGGGCAAAAGCATCGATAGACTCAGTTTCTAGGCGCATTTTGCGGACATAGGCATCTCTTGAGATCTCATGGTTGTTGAGGAGCGACTCTAGATCCTTCAGCTTTTTTCGAAATGTAATAAAATACTCAAGAGCATCCGAGCCAAGCTCCTCAAAGAGTTCTCCAACCAAGATGTATTCAGAGAGTTGACTCTCTTTGTACTGTGCCTGTTCGGTATCGATTTGAAGTTTTTGAAACTGCAGCTGAAGCTGATCCATCATCTGGGCAAGCATCTTCCACTGTACGGTGATCTCTTTGCTTCTGCCTGTTCCTTTGGCTTGGATATTGTAGTTATTTGTATGCTCCATCGATGCCCAGAGATTTTCAAAAGCAGTATGCAGCTGGATCTCGATATTGAAATAATCTTTAAGTTTTCGCAGCACATCGCGGGGGCTGTCTCGCTCATCTAGGAGTGAAAAGATCACATCGGGATCGCCGGATGCCGCTTCATTAGGTCGAGACACCTCCGGATCAAACCTTGGATCGAAGAGGGTATGATCACAGTGGAGCGCCCGGTAACCGCTCTCCTTGGCGACAGTATAAAAGCCGTACTGCAGATGATCATCCGTGCGATGAGGGTATTCAAAAAAATTGTAAAGCGACCTTGCGACCCACTCTTTTTCGTAGGGGTAAGAGCAGACAAAAAGTATGCCTACCAAGTCATGAAGCGCACCGCCTTTGAGAAAGATTTTGAGAGGATCTTTGAGGAGCGCGTGATCACGAAGTCCGATTTTGACCAGTTTTTTGATGACACTCTCTGTGTATTTGTAGCGAACTTTGATAGTCGTAACACCGGAGTATTCCAAAATAGCGATCTCTTTATTGGTGCTTTTTTGCTGTTGGAGGGATTGGAAATACTCTATAAGGCTTTCGCAGTAACGAGGCAGAATGCCTGATGGCAGCTTGGTTCCATCGCTTTTGATCACTTCATCATCGATACCGACCAACCGATAATAGATACGCATAGATTCGATGATGTCGTGCCGCAAAAGCGATAACTCCTCCGGATCGAGCTTTGATGAAGCTTTCTGATCCCATAAGGCTTTCTCTATCAGCGGCAAGAGGTTTTCGATGGGTCGGTAGTCTGTTTTGGGTTCAAAATGATGAATCTTCACATAGGAGTGCATATATGTCCTGAATA
>DZAQ01000142.1 GCA_022729615.1 Sulfurovum sp. | reverse complement strand
GGGCAGCTTTTGGCAACATTGGCATAAAAATAGAAGACAACCTTTGATTGAGCAGCAGCAGATGGGCAGTTGCTTTCATATATATAAATAAAAAGGAGAAATGATGAGTAGCAGACAGCCAAATGGGATCGAAAAACTTGGACTTCATGATATTGGAAGAGTATTTTATAATATCAGCTATGATGAGCTTCAGGCTCATGAGGTCAATAAAGGCGAGGTAAAACTCTCTACAAGCGGCACAGCTATGTGTGATACAGGAGTATTTACCGGCAGAAGTCCTAAGGATAAATATTTTGTAGATCAATCACCATCCAATCAGCATATCTCATGGGGGAATGTCAATAAGCCGGTAAAAAAAGAGATATTTAATGAGCTTCTCGCACTCTCCAAAGAGCAGCTTTCCGGTAAAAATATCTATATCGTGGATGCCTACGCAGGTTCAAGCCCGGCAAGCCGAAGAAAAATCCGATTTGTCTCCGAGATCGCATGGCAGGCACACTTTGTTACAAATATGTTCATCAGACCAAGCGAAGAGGAGCTGGAGACATTCGTACCGGACTTTGTGATGTACAATGCCTGCAAAACCGTCAATGAGAAGTTTGAGGAGCATGGTCTCCGCTCCAAAGTATTTGCTATCTTCAATATAGAAGAGAATACCGCTATCATCGGCGGCACATGGTACGGCGGCGAGATGAAAAAAGGGATCTTCTCGATGATGAACTATTGGCTTCCGCTCGAAGGAAAGATGGCGATGCACTGCTCAGCCAATGTAGGCAAAGAGAATGATGTCTGCCTCTTTTTCGGGCTCTCAGGAACAGGGAAAACAACTCTCTCAACCGATCCGCATCGCGCACTGATAGGGGATGATGAGCATGGCTGGGATGAGCATGGCGTCTTCAACTTCGAAGGGGGATGCTACGCGAAAGTGATCGACCTCAATCCAAAAAATGAGCCTGAAATCTACGCCGCGATCCGCAAAAACGCTCTCTTGGAGAATGTCGTCTATGATGAGTATGGGTATGTGGACTACTCTGACAGCTCCAAGACTGAAAACACGAGAGTCTCTTATCCGATAGAGCATATTGACAATCACAAGAAAGATTTGATGGCGGGTCATCCTAGCAATATCATCTTCTTGACAGCAGATGCCTTCGGGGTGCTTCCTCCTGTGAGCAAACTCACCAAAGAGCAGGCGATGTACTATTTCCTCAGTGGCTATACTGCCAAAGTTGCCGGAACAGAGCTTGGGATCACTGAGCCTGTAGCCACCTTCTCGGCATGTTTCGGTGAAGCATTTTTGCCGCTGCATCCGACGAAATACGCAAAGCTCTTGGGTGAGAAAATCGATGATCATGATGTGCATGTCTATCTCGTCAATACCGGCTGGACAGGCGGTCCGTACGGTGTAGGGAAACGAATGAGCATCAAAGATACGCGTGCGTGCATCGATGGTATCCTCAATGGCTCCATCAGAGATGCCGAGTTTGAAGTACTCGATATCTTCAACCTCTCTATCCCGAAATCCCTTAAGGGCGTAGCAGATAGCTCGATCCTCAATCCAAGAAATACTTGGGAAAAAACAGAAGAGTACGATGAGACACTTGAGCGGCTCGCTGCTATGTTTATCGAAAATTTCCATAGATACGACGAGAGCGGCAGCGAATTCAACTACTCAGATGCAGGTCCGAAGCTTTAATCTGCCAACACCTAAGGCTTTTGCAGCCTCCTTGGCTCTCCTGCCCAACTTGGATAGGTTTGAGCTGTCTTAAATCTCTAAAGCTTTGTTATAATCTTCTATCCACATTTAAAGAGTATTTATGTCATTTTCTTCACTCGGTCTCTCCTCTCGTATCGCCCGCGCACTTCAAGAATCCGGCTATAGTGAGCCGACCCCTATTCAAAATGAGCTTATTCCCGCGATACTCCAAGGAAGAGATATATTGGCAAGCGCACAGACAGGCACGGGGAAAACAGCCGCTTTTGTATTGCCTTTATTGGATACCATCGCGGCAAAACAGATACCCGATACGCATACGCTTCGCGCATTGATAGTGGTGCCAACGAGGGAACTTGCTAGGCAGATAGGGAAGATGGTTGAACGCTACGCACAGTTTTTGCCATTGCGATCCTTGACGATAAGCGGCGGCAGTCAAGTCGCAGCTCAAGTCAAGCAGATAGAAGCGGGTATGGATCTTTTGATCGGGACTCCGGGGCGGATAGTGGAGCATCTCAATCAAAAAAGCCTAGATTTGAGGAGTGTGGAGTATTTTGTATTGGATGAGGCGGATACTGTTTTGGATATGGGATTTCTCGCAGAGGTTTCTCAAATCATTCAATCGCTCAAGCCAAAACGGCAAAACATTTTCATCTCGGCCACGATCTCAGCGCCGCTGAAGGCTTTGAGCAGAGAGCTGCTCCATCGACCTTTGACTATAGAGATGGCGCCCTTTGGAACTCTCTCCAAACTGATTGCGCAACGGCTCTATCCGGTAGCCAAAGAGAGAAAAACCGAACTGCTCTCTTATCTGATAGGCTCTCGAAACTATCGGCATGTTTTGGTTTTTGTGCGCAAAAAAGCGGATGCTGACCTGATAGCCGAAGAGCTCAATCTCTCGGGACTTGAAACTGCCGTACTCCATGGGGAGAAGACACCGGGTGCTAGAAAAAGAGCTTTGAGTGATTTTTTGGAGAACAAAATCCGTGTTTTGGTGGCGACAGATATTGTGGCACGCGGTTTGGACTTCAAGGAGTTGGACATCGTCATCAATTATGATATCCCTCATGTCACGCAAGACTTCATCCACAGGGTTGGGCGTACCGGCAGAGCGGGCAGAGAGGGCTTGGCGATCACGCTTCATTCCCCCGATGAGGCTGTCGCGCTGGGGCTCGTAGAGAGGATGCTTGGCAGTGCCTTGAAACGGGAAGTTATCCCCGGATATGAGCTTGCCAAAGAGCCTACACAAAAAGAGATCCGATTCGAAAAGAACGAAAAACAGACAAAAACTATGGGCGCTTTCGGGAAGAAAAAGCAGACCCAAAGCACAAAAAAACGCAAAACGACAAAGCGGGACGGATATGCTAGTGTATCCGCCGCTGTATCAAAACAAAATCCAAAGAGCCGGAGAGGTTCGAAAAAGTAGTTTTTACTTTCCGAGCCTCACTCTCTTGACCGCTTCAACCATATTT
>DZAQ01000141.1 GCA_022729615.1 Sulfurovum sp. | reverse complement strand
TCAGCGCCGATTTGACTGAGTTCAACCACCGTTTGGTGATCACTGATACCGCTTTCGGCAACGATGATCTTGCTATTCGGGATGAGCGGGATGAGTTTTTCGCTCAAACTCATATCCATTTCGAAAGTCTCGAGGTTGCGGTGGTTGATGCCGATGATAGTCGCACCTGCAAATATTGCTTTGATGAGATCTGTTTTGTCATGCACCTCCACAAGTACCTCTAGCCCAAGATGTATCGCATATTCATAGAGCTCCTTCAGCTCCTTGCGGCTGAGCGCCTTGGCGATCAAAAGGACAAAATCGGCGCCATATACGAGCGCTTCGACAAGCTGGTATTTATCGACAATAAAATCTTTTCTCAAAAGCGGCACATTGACATAGCGCCGTATCATCCCTAAATACTCTTTATCGCCTTGGAAAAAATGGGGTTCGGTCAAGATGGAGAGCGCATCCGCTCCGCCATTGGTATATTGCTGTGCTATCAAAATAGGATCAAAATCTTCACGAATCACCCCTTTGCTCGGGCTTGCTTTTTTGACCTCGGCGATGATGCGATAGGGATTCTCCTTGGTTGAGCGCAGAGCGCTTTGGACATCTTTTGGGATGAAGGGATTGAAACTCAGCGACCTGCCCAGCCACTCTACGGGAAAGTCGATTTTTTGCTTCGCGACATCCTCTTTGGTTTTCTTGATGATCTCATCTAAAATTTTTGCCATACATCTACCTACCCTTCCACTTTATCGTCTGCCCATAATGACCGGTTTTTGACACTGCTGTATCTTCTCCCAATGCTCTTTGATCTCCGGCTCTTTGGCGCCCTCTTTCTCTATAACTTTTTTCATGATTGTATAGGCTTTGCGGCACTCTTTTTTCTTATAATGTCCCCACGCAAGAGAATCGAGATAAAATCCGTTATCCGGCTGCTGCTTGAGCGCTCTAGCCACATACTCCATCCCTTTGTCGATATCGATCTCCTTTTCGATAAGCGTGTATCCATAATAGTTCAAGTAGCTGCTATCATCAACGCCCTTTTTGAACGCCTCCTCAAAAAGCGAAAGAAGCTCTTTGAGCATCTTCGGATCATTTTTGTTCGATGCCTCTTCATAGATCAGTATCCCTTTTTCTGCCAGCCAAAGAGGGTTTTTATCTTTTGCATAAAACTCTTCGCTGAGCACTCTGGCTTTTTTGAAATACTTCTCTTTTTTGTAGAGTTCATAAAGGAGTGTATCATCGGCGTGGTTAGACTCCAGGAAGAGGATTAATTTTTTGAAATCACGATTGTAGAGATAGATTTCAACGATTTTTTTGAGATACTCCTCATTGGGCTCGATGAGATAGAGCGCTTGATAGGTCTCCAGTATCTTATTGATATTTTTCTCTTGTATGTAGAGATCAATGAGCATTTTATATACATCAGGCGAGCTCTCTCCAAGCAATCTATGCGTCTCAAGTACCTGAATGGCTTTTTTTGTCTCTTTGAGATATTGCGACTGGATCGCCGTCATTCGAAGCAGGATCTTTTCGCTTTTGGTTTTTTTGTAGAGTTTTTGGAGCAGATCTATGCCCATTTTGTATTTGCCTGCCAAAAAGTAGGAGTTCGCCGCCAGTTCAAGATCACTCTCTTTGTCAGAGTGCTGCAGAAGATATTCGCCGATTTTTTGCGCATCATCAAATGATTTTTCATTGATATACAGAGCCATAAGCATCCTGCGTCCGGCAAGGTCATCGGGATACCGACGAGTCCACTCTTTGATCTTTGTGAGAGATTCGCTCACTCGTGTCTTGCTGTAGATACTATTGCTGACCTGCTTGAAGAGATACTCTTTTTTGCCTGTTTGGTCGTAGAGTCTGCTGTATATTTCGCCGCTCTGCTCAAATTGCTCCTGTTCTTCAAGCCACAAAGCCATAACGATCCACTCATCCTCACTCACTCCATCCAGCACTATCTCTTGGTCTTGAGCGTTGGATTGCACGGGCGGCAAATGAGAGGTATTGGCATCTTGGGTGGGGAGCTCTTTGGCTTGAAGAGTACTCAGCCCCAAGAGTAATACTAATGAAAATGTGGCTACTTGACGATGATTCCGGGACACTCTTTTTGCACCTCACAAATATCTTGTTTGAACTGATTCCAAAATGGAAATGTACGGCATTGACTGGGCCGTACCGGATAGATAGAACATCTTTGCATCGCATCATCAAAGAAAATACAGGCGAAATCACCCTCTTTCTCTCTTGGTCGCTCTATCAGACTATAACGATGCTTCACCTTCTTGAGGTGTATTGTAGCGAAATCTTCGATATTTTGCTCCAAAAATCCGGCAATCGCCTCAATTTCATCGACCTTCACCCAGATATAACCGCTCTCGCCCGTGCAGCAGTTTCCCCCGCATGCAGCGCATGCCGAGGCATCAAAAGAGTAGCCATATCCCTCTTGCTCTATCAACTCCATGTAACATCCTTTTTTCCAGATAGAGATATAGCCGATTTTAGCTGTTTATTTTCTGAAAATAGTCCAAATCCATCTCACCTTTGATCGAATGCGTCCCTGCCCTCTCAAATGCCCCTCTCGCCTCCTCTAAGTAGTTGCTCTTATCGTCAAAAACGATCAAGGGAGGCGCTATCTTGGTTCTGGCACGAGAAGCTGCTCTGGCAGCTATCATCACCAATTTGGACTCTCTGTCTATTTTGGAGTGCACAAAGCGGATCACCTCGGGATTGATACCATGAAGCTTCAATACCGTAAGCACACTGTCGATCTGCTTGGCATCATAGCAAAAAATAAAATGACCGCGCGGCTTCAAAATTTTTTTGACTTTTTTGACCATATCTTCAAACGGAAGATGGTGGGCATAGCGTGCGATATTCAAAGACTCATCTGCGCTGCGCATCACATCCGCATCATAAAACGGAGGATTTGAGACGATGAGATCAAACCGCTCCTCACTCTCAAACTCCAAAAAATCCCCCTCGCATACCTTCGCTTCAAGAGTGTTGAGGCGAAAGTTATGCTCCGCATAGGCTGCCATTCGCTCTTGCTTGTCGATAAGCGTCGTGCGGAGCGCAAAATCCCTGCTCAAAAGCAGTGCGATGATACCCACACCGCACCCGATCTCCAGCATTGCACCCTTGGGATTGAAGGAGGCTGCAAAATCATACAAAAAGATAGAATCGCTATTGTAGCAATAGCCTCCGACCGGCTGATAGAGAAACATACAACTCCAAA
>DZAQ01000140.1 GCA_022729615.1 Sulfurovum sp. | reverse complement strand
CTAACTTTTTCATTTCCGACTCCTTGATTTAAATTTCGGTATATTATAACATTATTTTGAGCTGAATATACAACATAAAGGATATATATGCGTAAACACTATGGATTTGATGAGTATTTTTTGGATATCAAACTGCTTACTTCAAAAATATCCGGTGATTTTGATGCGATTATCGCGATCGCAAGAGGCGGATTGACTCTGGGGCATATGCTCGGGGAGTATTATGATATCAGGGAGGTCTATGCGATCAATACCATAGGCTATGACGACACTCAAAAACG
The DNA here is from genome assembly GCA_022729615.1 of Sulfurovum sp. GTDB lineage: Bacteria > Campylobacterota > Campylobacteria > Campylobacterales > Sulfurovaceae > SZUA-451. The sequence continues at coordinate 2,942 of DZAQ01000140.1, read as the reverse complement.
CTCCGAAATAGAACTTTTCAATATCCCGAAGATAAAAGATGCAAAAAATGTTTTGATAGTCGATGATATCGTCGATAGCGGTGAAACGCTCAAGCTGGTTTTGGAGCATCTCTCGAGGCTATACCCCGAATGCAGCTTCAAATCCGTGGCGCTCTTCTATAAGCCGACCGCCGTCATAGAACCCGACTGGTACGCGCAGACGACAGAGGAGTGGATCGACTTTTTCTGGTCAGTTGACCTAGAAAAGTAGCGAGAGACAAAAGCTTCCCGCATATATATTAGTTGCAGCCGCACCCTGTCCCGCAGGATTCGCCTGAGCTCTTTTGTGGAGCCTGCTGCGCGGAACCTCCCGTAGAGCATGCGCTCACGCCCGGAGGTGTCGTGGGCTGGATAGCTTCATTGCTCACGCCTCCTTCGGCATTGATCTTCTCGATAAAATCCCACACTTTCTTGGCGGCTTCGTGGTAGCGCTTGGCCGTTTCGCTGTCCGGCTGATGGTAAGTGATCGGCATACCCGTATCGCCGCCGACTCTGATAGCCGGCTCTATCGGAATGCGGGCGATCAATTCCGTCTCATACTCGACAGCGACCGGAGCCGTCGTCCCCATGCCGAAGATATCTGACTCAGTAGCGCACGAAGGGCAGATAAATCCGCTCATATTTTCGATGATACCGGCTGTAGGGATATGCAATTTTTTGAACATATCAAGTGATCTTCTGCTGTCATCAAGTGAAACTTCTTGCGGGGTCGTGACAGTCACGCCTGCCGTAACCGGCACAGACTGAGCGAGCGTCAACTGCGCGTCACCTGTCCCCGGAGGCATATCGATCACCAATACATCCAGATCAGACCAAAGAATATCTCTCAAAAACTGCTCGATCGCCTTCATGATCATCGCGCCTCTCCAAATAAGCGACTGACCCGGCTCCATCAACGAACCCATCGACATCACCTCAACCCCATACGCCTTCAGCGGGAGTACTTTGTTGCCCTGGATCTCCGGTCTTTGGTCAGAAACACCCATCATTCGGGGGATATTTGGCCCATAGATATCCGCATCGAGCAATCCGACTTTTTTGCCCTGCATCGCAAGCGCTACTGCCAAGTTGACTGAAGTTGTCGATTTGCCCACGCCGCCCTTGCCGGAACTTACCATTATGAAATTCTTCACTTGCGGGGCGATATTTTTCCCGCTCATAGAATTGCTCATCTCTCTTGGGGCTTTCGGCTGGATGATGTTTGCCTCTACCTCTTTAAATCCAAGTTTTTTGAGTTCGATCCCGATCGCTTCAACAAGCTGCTCTTTCACCTCCGCAGCGCTGGATGTGATATCCACACTCACAAAAACCTTCTCTCCCCCGATAACAACATCTTTTACAAACCCAAAAGCAACAATATCCTTTGTAAAGCCCGGATAGGTAACATTTTTGAGCGCCTCTAATACTTTTTCGTTATTCATATATTCTCCTGATTTAGTTGATTTTATTGACCTGATGCCATGGCTTCGCCATGCTCGGCAACAATATTTTGGGTAATTTTGTACGAACAAAATTTGGGCCCGCACATAGAACAAAACTCCGCCTCTTTGAAGACATCCTGCGGCAAAGTCTCATCATGATACTCCCTCGCACGGTCAGGGTCAAGGCAGAGCTCAAACTGTCTGTTCCAATCAAACCCATACCGCGCGTCACTCATCTCGTCATCGATCTTGCGGGCATCCGGACGACCGCGCGCGATATCTGCCGCGTGTGCCGCTATCTTGTAAGCGATGATCCCCTCCCTCACATCAGCTGCATTGGGAAGTCCAAGATGCTCTTTGGGTGTCACATAGCAAAGCATACTCGCCCCGTGCCAGCCGCCAACCGCCGCTCCGATAGCCGAAGAGATATGGTCATATCCCGCCGCGATATCGGTTACAAGAGGTCCCAAAATATAAAAGGGCGCTTCATGGCAATACTCCCGTTCTATCTTCATATTTCTTTCGATCTGGTTGAGCGGCACATGTCCCGGTCCTTCGATCATGACCTGCACATCTTTTTCCCAAGCACGCAGGGTCAATTCGCCCAAAACTTTGAGCTCTGAGAGCTGCGCGTCATCACTCGCATCAAAAAGGCATCCCGGCCGCAGACTATCGCCCAAAGAGAGGGAGACATCGTACTTGCGGCAAATATCCAATATCTGATCATACGCATCAAAAAACGGATTTTCTTTGTGGTAATGCATCATCCAAGCCGCCATCAATGAGCCGCCTCTTGAAACAATCCCCATTTTTCTCTTGGCGACATGGGGCATGAAGCGCAGCAAAAATCCGGCATGAATCGTAAAATAGCTCACCCCCTGCTGTGCTTGCTTTTCAAGCACTGCAAGCATCGATTCTATGGTCAAATCCTCTATCTTGTCGTTACAATCATGGAGTATTTGATACATCGGCACCGTACCGATAGGAACGCTCGAGTGGTTGATGACAGCCTCTCGAATCCTGTCAAGATCCCCTCCGGTACTCAAATCCATGATGGTATCAGCTCCATATTTGAGACAGACATCCACCTTTTCTACTTCCCCATCGATATCTGAAGCGAGTGCCGAAGAGCCGATGTTCGCATTGATCTTGCAAGTGGAGATCATCCCTATCGCCATCGGCTTCAGGTGGGGGTGATTGACATTGGCGGGGATAATGCACCTTCCGCGAGCGATCTCTGATCGCAGCAGTTCGGGATCTATTTTTTCAACCTCGGCGACATAACGCATCTCTTCCGTGATGATGCCTTGCTTGGCATAATACATTTGAGTTCTTACTTCGTCATTTTTCCGATTTTTAAGCCATTCTTTTCTCATTTTTCATCCTCCTATGCATTGGAGTTATACCCATCAAATCTTAATTTATTATTAAATATTGGCCAAATTAAGAGAATTTTTCTCTCAATTACACCAAAAGTGCAAT
>DZAQ01000033.1 GCA_022729615.1 Sulfurovum sp. | reverse complement strand
CCTCATCTCTCTATTTTGAGTACTATTATAGCAGGCTATATTTAACCCATCAAAGATGCCGCAAGTATTAAATCGCTATAATCGGCTTTATTGAGGAGTTGCGAATGAGCGGAGATGTTGTGATTTTGATGCTGGGTGTTTCGACATTTCTGGGGGCGCTGGGGCTGATAGGGCTTTTGTGGGGGGTCAAAACGGGGCAGTTTGATGACCACTCGAAATTCATCGATGGGGCACGGTATGACAACGAAGAGGATTTGCGCGATGCCAAAATGATGGAAGAGAAGCGCAAAGAGCACGAAGCAAAACGCAAAAAAGAGTACCGCCCCGAGTAGCCTCTAAAATTTCAATCGTTTGATGCGCATCGCATTGGCGACGACGACGAGGGAGCTTAGGCTCATCGAGAGCGCCGCGACGAGAGGATTGACATAGCCTGCTGCCGCCAGAGGGATGGTAAAGGCATTGTAGAGGATGGAAAAGCCTATATTCTCTTTGACGCCGCGGAAGGTGCGTCTGGAGATCTTGTATGCTTCGTAGATGCTTTTGGGTCTCTCGTCGATCAGGACGACATCGCTCACAGAGATAGCGATATCCGCGCCGCTCCCCATCGCGATAGCGATATCGGACGCGGCAAGTGCGATGGTGTCATTGATCCCGTCTCCCGCCATCACGACGATATGCCCCTCTTGGCGGAAACGCTCGATCAGCGCTGATTTGTCTTGGGGGAGAAGCTTGGAGTAAACCTCTGTGATGCCGACAGATCGGGCTATTTTCCATGCGCTTTTGTCATGATCGCCGGTGAGCATGATGACGCGGATACCCATATCTTGGAGAGAGGCGATCGCCTCAGCCGCATCCTCTCGGATCGTATCGGTCAGCTCGAAATGAGCGGCAAGTTCTCCATCTATCGCGAAAAAGAAGAGCGAATTTTCTGAGTGAAATGAGGCGGTTATACCCGACTCCTCCATAAATGCCCCGTTGCCTCCGATAAGCTCGCTTCCTTCAAAAAGGGCTTTGATCCCTTTGGCTTCTATGCTTTTGGACTGGGTAAGGGGGAGTTCGACAAGGTCGTCATGCTGTGTTTGAAGATAGTTTGCGACCCCTTTGCTGATGGGGTGGTTGGAGGTTTTGACGAGCGAGTAGAGGAGGTTTGGATCAAAATCCTGGAGATATTGCGCCCCTGCGACGGAGGGTTTTCCCTCGGTGATAGTGCCGGTTTTGTCAAGTGCGAGCAGATCGCTCTTCGCCATAGTCTCCAAAAATGATGCCTCCTTGAAGAGGATGCCTCGTTTGGCAGCCAGACTCAGCCCGATCAGCGTGGAGATCGGCGTCGCCAATCCCAGTGCGCAGGGGCACGCGATGACGATGACGGAGATGCCGACGATGAGCGCCTTCTCGAAACTCCCCGTTGTGTAAAACCAGACACCGAATGTCGATAGGGCGATGAGGAGTATGGTAGAGGAGAAATATCCCGAGATCGTGTTCGCCAACTGCTCGATCTTTGGTTTTTTGGTGATGGACTCTTCGAGCAGATGGACGATGGTGCTTAGCAGCGAACTTGAGGCGTCTTTGGTCGCTTGGTACCTGACTACCGAGTCAAGGCAGATCGAACCGCTGAGTATCGTATCACCCTCTCTTTTGAAAAGGGGCTCGCTCTCTCCCGTGAGTGAACTCTCATCGAAAGAGCCTTCCGAATAGACGAGCAAGCCGTCAATAACCACCTTTTCGCCAGGTTTGAGCTCGATAATATCGCCTATTACGATATTTTCGACACTGACCAAAACTTTCTCATTGTTATCGATGAGCGTCACCTCGGTGGGAGTGCTCCCCATGATCGAGTCGAGAGTATCCACCGCCTGTTTTTTGCTCAAAACTTCGAGGTATTTGCCTACAAGTACAAAGGTGATGATCATGACCACCGAATCGAAATAGACCTCCCCGCGCTGTGTGATCATCGCATAGATGGAGTAGAGATAGGCGGAAATAGATCCGGATGCAACCAGTGTGTCCATATTGACCGTTTTGTTTTTGAACCCGTAATAGGCGCCTCGAAAGAAGATCCAGCCGCTATAGAGGAGCACGGGAGTGGCGAGGGCAAACTCTGCAACATTGAGAATATTTTTGAACTCCCGCTCCATCCCGCTAAAGTAGCCTGCATAGTGCGCGACGGCGATCCACATGATATTCATCGTCCCGAAGACGCCGACAAGAATCCTGGAGTAATAATCTTTTCTGGTCTTGACTGCCCGCTCCTCTTGGAGTTTCGGATCATAAGGATAGGCGTTGTAGCCTATGGAGCGGATAGTTTCCACGATGGCGGAGAGCTTGATGAGTTCCGGGTCCCAGACAACTTTGGCTTTGTTGTTGGTGAAGTTGATACTCGCCTCGATAATACCCTCTTTTTTGTGCAAGACTTTTTCATTGAGCCAGACGCAAGCGGAGCAGTGGATGCCGTCAATGATGAGATTGACCTCTTCTAAACCATTATCATGCGATCGGATATACCGTTTTTTGAACCCTTCAAGATCAAATTTTTCCAAATCATCCTTTATCACAGCGGCAGGCTGGAGTTTGGTATCGCCGAGCTTGTCGTAGAAATTGCCAAACCCCTCTTCGCCCAGGAGATGATAGACCCCTTGGCACCCCTTACAGCAAAAATAGAGCGGCTGACCCTCCTTGGCAGTTTCTGTGATCATCATCTTTTCATCAAATTCGAGATGACAATGGGAGCATACGACTTGAGACAAAGGGCTTCCTTCGGGTAAAATATCGTTGATTTTATCCAAAATGAAGTAAAATCCTCCCTATGGAACCTATTCTCTTGTCGGTATTGCTGTTGGGTGCACTGGAGCTATTCGAGGCTTGGTGGCAGAGGAGCGAGACTCTGTTTGGGGTGCTGGAGCGAGGGTTTGGGTACTATCAAAAGAGTATATTTCTCTTTTTTTTGATGCATCCGGCATTTTATTTCATCTTTTTTGTGGTATTGGCTACAGGAAAGCTCAATGGCTGGATCGTCGCTATTTTGCTTTTGAAAACTCTGGACATTTTCTTCAAGATTGCTTTGATGAGGTCGATATTTTTGGAGAGGAAGATCGATGCAGGAGTAGAGGCTGTGCTCTTTGCGAAGCTTGATCCATGGCTCTTTTTGACCGGCGTATCACTCTATCCAATGCTGCTCTATTTTGCATTGACGGGGTAGGATTTTGGCATCCTTTAAGTTTTTTAGATTATAATGTTGCCACTACATACTCAGATCGAGGGGCAAGGGGATAGTACCTGCTCTTTATCCGGTATACCATCTCCCACACTGTATTGATATCAATATGTTCAACAAGAGGAATAATGAGCGAAACAAAACAATCCAACGGCAACCCCCAGTCCAATAGAAAAAACAATAGAACCCATGTGCCTGTCGATGGCTACAAGATCGAGATGCTCCAGCAAAAACCGCTCACAGAGCTCGTAGAGATCGCACGAGAGGTCAATGTCGAAAACCCCAATGAATTTCAACGAAAAGATTTGATCTTTGAGATTTTGAAGTCACAAGTGAGTCAAGGCGGTTTCATCCTCTTTACGGGTATTTTGGAGGTGATGGGCGACGGGTATGGCTTTTTGCGCTCAAGTGACGGCAACTTCGCCAACTCAGAGAATGATACCTATGTGAGCGCGACGCAGATCAAGCGATTTGCTCTGCGAAACGGCGATATCGTCACGGGTCAAGTGCGGGAGCCCAAAGAGCAAGAGAAGTATTACGCGCTTCTCAAGATCGAGGCGATCAACTATCTTCCGCCAGAAAAATCGAAGCTCCGACCGCTTTTTGATAACCTCACGCCGCTTTATGCCAATGAGCAGCTCAAACTTGAGTACAATCCGATGAAACTCACCGGCCGTATCCTTGACCTCTTCACCCCTATCGGCAAAGGACAGAGGGCTCTCGTCGTAGCGCCTCCAAGGACGGGGAAAACCGAGCTTCTCAAAGAGCTGGCACACGGGATCACTCACAATAACCCAGATGCCTCTTTGATGGTGCTGCTTGTGGATGAGCGACCCGAAGAGGTCACCGATATGCAGCGATCTGTCAAAGGTGAGGTCTATAGCTCCACCTTTGATCTTCCTGCGCAAAACCATGTGCGTACAGCGGAGATGGTGATCGAGAAGGCGAAACGACGCGTTGAGCTCGGCAAGGATGTCGTGATCTTACTCGACAGTATCACCCGTTTGGCGCGTGCTTACAATACCGTGACGCCAAGCTCGGGCAAGGTGCTTTCGGGCGGGGTGGATGCCAATGCGCTGCATAAACCAAAACGCTTTTTCGGCGCGGCAAGAAATATCGAAGAGGGCGGAAGTCTGACGATCATCGCAACGGCGCTTATCGAGACGGGGAGCCGTATGGATGAGGTCATCTTCGAAGAGTTCAAAGGTACGGGTAACTCCGAAGTGGTGCTCAACCGACATGTGGCAGACCGCAGGATCTATCCGGCTATCGATGTGACCAAATCGGGAACCCGCAAAGAGGAGCTTCTGGTCGGTCCGGAGACTCTCCAGAAGGTGTGGGCGCTTCGCAACGCGATGCAAAATATGGAAGAGGTCGAAGGTTTGAAATTCCTCTACTCCAAAATGCTCAAGACCAAATCAAATGAAGAGTTCCTCTCCATCATGAATGAAGGCGCGTAACCCTTGAAAGTCGGTGTTTTTGATTCGGGTGTAGGCGGGCTGAGTGTCGTCAAGTCGCTATTGGAGCACCGGCTTTTTGATGAGATCATCTACTATGGGGATACTGCGAGAGTTCCCTATGGGACGAAGGATAAAAATACCATCATCCGATACTCGCTTGAGGCGCTGGAGTTTTTCAATAATTTTGATATCGATCTGCTGATCACGGCGTGCAATACCGTGAGTGCGTATGCGCTTGATGAGATGCGTGAAGCGAGCCGTTATGGAGTGGTCGGGGTGATCGAGCCGGGAATCCGAGCAGTGCAAAACAGACTCAGTGACAAAAATAGCGAGATATTGATCACGGGAACGCGCGCGACTATCGCATCCGGACGATACCAAACGGCGTTGCAGGATCTTGGCTACCGCCATTTGACTGCGATGCAGACAGGACTCTTTGTTCCGCTTGTCGAGGAGGGGATATTTGAGGGTCCGCTTCTCAATGAGATGATGGCTTACTACTTCAAAGATATCCCGCCGCCAGCCGCCGTCATTCTCGGATGTACCCACTTTCCGCTGATCGCCAAGGAGATGAGCGGCTATTTTGATAATGTCCCACTGATGATCCATTCAGGCGAGGCGATCGTGGAGTATCTCGTGGAGCAGTATGGATTTACTACTAGCTCCAAAGAGAGCCAGCTCAAGATCTTTGCTTCTGACAATGTCGAGGGGCTGAGAAAAGTCGCCAAAGTATGGCTAGGCGAAGATGGGCAAAGGGTTTGATGAGCGCTGCTACGCGCTGCTTCAAGAGATCCCTTCGGGTCGAGTCACTACCTACAAAGAGATAGCCCACGCCCTAGGCGCCAAGGCATACCGCGCGGTCGGGAATGCAATGAACAAAAATCCCTACCCCAAAGAGAGCCATCCTTGTCATAGAGTCGTGAGAAGAGACGGGAGTGTGGGCGGGTATGCCGAAGGGACTTCGGAAAAAATCAAACTGCTCACGGATGAGGGGTTGGTGATCAAAGAGGAGAGGGTGGTTGATTTCCAAAAAATCGTGATGCGAGCCGATGAGTTTGGCAAAGCCTCAAATGCGCGGTAGATGCCATCCGCGATAGTATGCGAGCAGCCGAAGCGCCACACCGCCAGCAAAAAGCAGCAAGAGTGTCCAGGGATTGAGAAGGTCGCTCATGGAAAGAATATAGACCAAAATACCGATGATCATCGCGACACTCCCATAAAATTCGCTCTTGAGAAAAAACGGGATTTGATTGAGCAGTACATCTCTTAGAGTTCCTCCGCCGATCGCGGTGATGAGCGAGAGAAAGATGACACCGTAAATATTGAAACCCGCTTTGAGCGCGACGATAGCGCCGGCGATCGCGAAAGAGACCAATCCAAGCGTATCGGATAGAATATACCAGAAGTTGCGCTCAAGTGATTCGTTTCGGTGAAGCTTGAAAAAGAGTCCAACTGCCATCACGAAGAGTACCATACTCACCGGCAGCAGGTGGGTGAAACTATAGGGAGGATCGCCTAACAGCATATCGCGCACGACCCCGCCGCCAAGCGCAGTGAGAAACATGATGATAAAAAGCCCCAAAATATCAAGCCGCTCTTTGTAGGAGATCAAAAGTCCGCTCAAGGCAAAGGAGAGTATTCCTATGTTTTCTGCTAGAGTGAGGATCGTCATAAAATCAACCGTTTACATTCTAAAGCAGCCCAACGGCATCTTTGACCTGTGCCATTTTGATACTAGCAAGCCGTTGCGCTTTTTTGGCGCCGTCACTCAGGATATCCCGCACCTCATCGGGGTGATCCAGATAGTATGCGCGCTTCTGCCTTGCTTCCGCGAAAGCCTCCCAGATCAACTCTTTGAGATATTTCTTGAAATGCCCGTACCCCTCTTTGCCGCTTGTGTAGCGTTCGCGAAGTTCTGACTTGGTGTCGTGATCCAAAAAGAGCGATGCCAGCGCAAAGACATTGCACCCCTGTGGATCAAGCGCCTCTCCTAACGGGGTAGAGTCGGTCACGATCTTGCTGCAGCGCTGTTGCAGCGCCTTCTCCTCCATGAAGAGTTCGATAGTGTTGCCGTAGCTTTTGCTCATCTTCTCCCCATCGATACCGGGGATGGTTGCCAGCTCCTCTTCGACTATGTACTCAGGGAGCGTAAAAATCTCTCCAAATTCGTTGTTGAATTTGATGGCGATATCGCGAGTCATTTCGATATGTTGGATTTGATCCTTGCCGACGGGTACTTTTTGGGTATCGAGGATGAGGATATCTGCCGCCATGAGCACAGGATAACTGAAAAGCGCATGGCTGGAGGCTACCCCCTTGGCAACTTTATCTTTGTAGCTGTGCGCCCGCTCCAAAAGACCCATCGGTGTAAATTTGGAGAGGATCCAGTAGAGCTCAAGCACTTGGGGCATTTCGCTTTGGATCCAAAAAACAGTTTTGTTCGGATCGAGCCCGAGCGAGAGATAGTCTATGGCGGCATCTAGGGTATATTGACGCAGAGCCGCAGCATCTTTGGAGCTGGTAAGCGAGTGGTAATTGGCGATAAAAGTATAGAGCTCATGCTCCTCTTGAAGCTCTATCATCGGCTTCATCGCACCGAAAAAATTCCCTATATGGAGTTTTCCTGAGCTTTGAATCCCTGTGAGTATGCGCATAATCTGTCCTAAATTTTTTTGGTATTATATCCCATTTGGAATGAAGGCTAATCCTCCATTCTCTCCCCTCGTTTGCGAGCCTCGATCACTAGAGGTACCCCTTCAAAGTCAAACTGGCTTCGGATGTAGTTGGCAAGATAGCGTTTGTAGCTGAAATGAAGCCCGTCGGGACGATTGCAGATCAGTGCGATTTTGGGCGGCTTCGTCTCGTATTGAGTCGCAAATTTGATCTTCACGGATGCTCCGTTGTAGGAGGGGACATGGTGTCTATTGATAGCGCTTCTGAGGACATCGTTGAGTTTTGATGTCGGAATTCGTTGCTTGTAGCGCTCAAAGATCGCCGTGATATGGTCGAGTATTTTATGTACCCGCATGCCTGTCTTGGCTGAGATGGTGATGAGCGGAGCATAATGGAGGAATTTGAGCTCATCGCGGATATCTTGAGTCGCCTCTTCATAGCTCTTCTCCTCGCGGATATCCCATTTGTTCAGTACGATCAGACAAGCTAGACTATGCTTTTCAATGAGTCCGGCAACCCGCTCGTCAAGCTCTGTGACGCCGACTGTGGCATCAATGACGAGCAGAACGATATTGGCTTTCTCGAGCATTTCGGTGGTTCTCGTGAGGGCAAATTTTTCGATCCCCACTATCTTGCTGCGCCGTCTGATACCGGCCGTGTCGATGAAGGTGATCTCGTAGCCGTTGTGCTCTATCATCTCATCGATAGGGTCGATAGTGGTGCCGGCTACATCGCTCACGACGGAGCGTTCTTGTTTGAGCAACGCATTGAGCAGAGAGCTTTTGCCTGTATTGACACGACCGATGATGGCAACACTGATCTTGTTGTCAAACTCCTCTTCACTCTCATTGATATCTTCAAAATTCTCATTGAGATCATCCGCAAAAGGATCTACCTCGCCCGTCAACTCAAGCGGCGCACTTTGAGTGGATGGGGGGATATACTGTTCGAGCCATTGGTAGAAGTTGTTGAAATAGCGATTGTGGCTGACCGACATCGGAAAGACTGCATCGGCGCCAAATTCCAAAAACTCCCAGTATTTCTCCTCCTCTTTGTCGTTGTCGATCTTGTTGACGATCAATGCTAAAGGCTTATGGAGGCTCTGTAATTGATAAAAAAGCTCTCTATCTTCGTTGTCGGGAAGTGTTTTGCCGTCAACCATATAGAGAATGATATCAGCCTCTTTGGCAGCGCGAAGTGAAAAATCAGCGACTTTCGCGAACAATTCACTGCTTCTGTCTATCCCGCCCGTATCGAGTATCTCAAACTCTCTATCACCGGATATCGTCACTATGCGTTTTTTGATATCTCTCGTTGTGCCTGAAATATCCGATGTGATCGCATCCCGTTCTCGTGCAAGGCGATTGAAAAGCGAACTCTTCCCAACATTTGGGCGACCTAGTATGGCTACTTTTTTCATATTTGATTCTTTTGATTGTGATAAGGGAGATTATAGCGTAAATCAGGTTTTGAGCTCTTGAGAGTTTTATGGGGTGTTATTTGTACAAGTGGAGCACTTCTCCTAGCATGAGGAGAAGCGGAGGCGGTTATGAGTTTGCCAATCTTTTGAGTCTCTCTTTGTATGCCGCCATATCAAAATCACTGCCTACACCTGCAACGCCGTCAGCGATCGCTGCCTCTGCTACTGCGTACGATACCCACTCCATGAGTCTTTTGTCAAACGGTGAAGGGATGATGTAGTTTGGTCCATACACCATATCAGTTCTATTGTGCGCTTTTGCGACATAATCGGGTGCCGGCTCTTTGGCGAGTGCCGCAAGCGCTTTTGAAGCAGCCATTTTCATATTTTCAGTGATTTTGGTTGCTCTCACATCCAATGCGCCTCTAAAGATGAAAGGGAAGCCCAAAACATTGTTGACTTGGTTGGAAAAGTCGCTTCTGCCTGTTCCGATGATAAGGTCATCTCTCACTGATTTGGCAATATCGGGCATGATTTCAGGGGTTGGATTGGCGCACGCAAAGATGATAGGGTTGGCTGCCATAGAAGCTACCATCTCTTTGCTGATTTGATCGGGACCTGAAAGACCGAGGATCATATCCGCGTTTCTTGCCGCATCCTGTGGAGTTCTATCTTCTGTGTCGATCGCATAGGCTTTTTTCTGCTCATTGAGGTCAGTTCTTCCTGTATGGATAACCCCTTTGGAGTCAAGCATAGTGATCGTTTTGACGCCAAGCGCTTTATACATATTTGCGCACGCGATCCCGCTTGCTCCCGCACCGATAACCACAACTTTAAGATCTTCGGCTTTTTTGCCGCTCATTTCAAGAACATTGATGAGTCCTGCTGTTGTGATAACCGCTGTTCCGTGCTGGTCATCGTGGAATACGGGTACATTACAAATCTCTTTGAGTCTCTCTTCGATCTCAAAACATCTTGGAGCGCCGATATCTTCTAGGTTGATACCGCCGAATGTATCAGCGATCGCCGCAACGGTTCGGATGATCTCTTCCGTATCTTTGGTGTTGATCTCGATATCAACAGCATCAACTTTGGCGAATGCTTTGAAAAGTACGCATTTGCCTTCCATGACAGGTTTGCCCGAAAGGTGGCCGATATCTCCAAGACCCAGAACGGCTGTTCCGTCAGAGATGACCGCTACAAGGTTTCCTTTGTTCGTGTAGTCATATGCTTTGCTGATATCTTTTTCTATCTCCAAGCAAGGATAGGCAACACCTGGGCTGTATGCCATCGCAAGTTCTGCGATTGTATCACACGGTTTTGTGATCAGCGTTCCTGTTTTGCCGTTTGTATCAAACTCATTTCTCGCTAAGTGGTAGTTCAAACTCTCTTCTTCAAATGTAGCCATAATCGCTCCTTAAATGTAATAAATTGGGTGTTTTAAATTGTACCAAAAGCAGTTTGAGAATCAGACATATTCTAAAAAAGTGCCAGAAAACTTTCTCGGTATGTAACAAAAAGTGCGCTTACTGCTAGAGAAGTTTTGCTAGGAGTATGAGATTGATGAAAATCATGATGACCAAACCGTATTGGGCAATTTTGACGGGAATCCTCTCAAAGAGCGGCGTATTGGTCCCATAAAACGGTAAAACGGCTTGCGGATTTTCCAAATCATAGATCATATGTGTATAGTTCTTGTAACGGCTTGCCGGGTTTGACGCGATAGACCTGAGGATGAGATTGTCCAGCCAAGAGGGGATATTTTCATTCCTCTCTTGAGGGCGTTTTGGCTGGGTAAAGGTCGGTTTTTGAAAGGGCTCGATCTCACCGTAAGGGTATTTCCCGCAGAGTGCCTCATAAAGCGTCACTCCGATCGAAAAAATTTCACTCCCCTCAGATATCGCTTCACCATTGAAGCGTTCCGGCGCCAGATAGGAGGGTGTGCCCGCTGTGGAGTCTATACTGAAAATCTCTGTGACATTGCCCAGATCGATGATTTTGAACCCTATGGCGCCATCATGGGATGTGATAATAATATTCTCAGGTTTGATATCCCCATGCACCAAATCGTGCTTGATGAGAAATTGCCCCATGCGAAGAAGCGTTTTTGCCAAGAGTATCGACTCTTCGATGCCGAGTCTCTGCTTCTTGAGATACTCCTTGAGCGTGACCCCTTCGATGCTCTCCATCACATAGTAGCGGTGAGTTCGCTCATCAGGGATGGTCACTTTTGGGAAAAATTCGGCTTGCAGCCGCTTGGCATTCCACGCCTCTTTGACAAAATTATCGATGACGAGCGAGTCATCCTCCTCGAAATAGAGCGGAAATTTTAAAACAGAATTTTTACTATCTTTTTGAGCGAGCCATGTTCTTTGATTTTGGCTGAGCGGCTCTTTGAGCAGGTATCCATCGATAGTGTCACCGGCGTGAAGATGCTCCGGAATGATCAATTTTTGTTTTTTAAGCTGGGTGATTTCGTCGATAGCATTGATCTCCAAAACAATAGCCGTAGTATCATCCGGCAAATCATGATCATATTTGGCGCTTGCCATTTTGACCAAAGCGGTGGCGCCCATATGGAGATTTTCGCTAAGCTCTTGCAGGGTAAGGGAGTTTGTGAGACCGTCACTGCATAAGAGGATCTTATCCCCTACGGTAACGAAATTTTCAAATATATACGCTTCGACACTCTTCTTTGCCCCCAAAACTTTGGTGAGTACATTCTCATACCCGCTTTTGTCCATCACATGGTCATTGGAGAGTTTATGCAAAACCCCCTCGCGGTATAAAAATATAGCGCTATCGCCGATATTGGCGCCATAGAGCCTATTGCCGTCCAAGACCACAAGAGCTAAAGTAGTCAGCATCTCTTCACGGTTGTATTTTGCTTGGGATGTGTTGTAGAGGATGGAGTTGACGGTCTCTATCATGGCAGAGACCAGCTTTTCGATACTCCATGTTTTTGGGCGTGTTTTGAAGCCGCTCATGATATGTGAAACGGCTTTCATGGAGGCTTCCCCGCCGCCAATGGCGCTGCCTACCCCATCGCAAACAATGGCGATGATCTGATCATCTGCCGCTAGGACATCATAGGTGTCATCGCTTCTAAGCTCCTTGCCTTTTGCCAAGGAGAATGATGTGATCTTTGTAGATGGCGCCATCTCTATCCTTTTATATTCTACCGCCGGCACTCACGCCCCATGTGGTTCTCCAGCGTGTTTTGACCACGCTGATCCCAAGAATCGCTACAAAAACGATCAGAGCAAAGAGAATGAAGCCGGTGCTATAGACACCAAAACTTGTTTTGCTCCAACCCAAAGTTTGTACAAGAGCAGTCCCCCCCATACCTCCGGCAAAGCCGATGATACCGCTCATGATGCCGATATCTCTACCGAATCTTTGCGGAACAAGCTGGAAAACCGCACCATTCGCCATGCCCAAATTCGCCATAGTCAAAAAGAGTACAGCGATAGCAAGACCAAAAGAGAGGTGACCAAATGCGCTGATAAGCAGCATCACTATTATTATACTATAGAAAACATAGAGCGATTTTACACCGCCGAATTTATCGGCGATAGCGCCCCCGACCGGTCTGAGGATTGCCCCCGCTGCGATACAGAAAGCTCCAAAATATCCGGCAACGACTTTGACATTCTCTTCATTGATCAGATCCAGTCCCAATTGAGCCATCTGCGGGTTGTAGGTATCGATCAGATAGACTTTGAGGTATCCCGCAAATCCTACAAATCCGCCAAATGAGATCGCGTAAAAGAGGCTAAACCACCAAGTATCCCGATCTTTGAGAAGTCTCCCATAATCGATCAGCTTTTTGGGTCTAGGAGTATAGACTTCAGCCGGCGCATCTTTGGCGATGACGATATAGACGAAGAGGATCAACAGTGAAAGCGCGGCACCTATCAAAAATACCATCTCCCATCCCCATAATTGCGCGATTTTCGGCGCAAAGATAAAGTCAATAACAACCCCGATATTCCCGGCTCCGGCAAGCCCCAAAACAACCCCTTGAAGGTGCGGGGGATACCACTGCCCGGCTTGCGGAAGCGCCACAGAAAAAGAGGCTCCCGCAAATCCCAATACGATGGTGATCAATAAAAGTTCATCATAACTCATTGAAGCACCTTTGAAATATCCGTAAAAAAGACCGGTAACGACTATGAGCTGTGAAACAACCGCAGTTCTTTTGGGACCGAATTTATCGACAAAAAATCCAAGTACCAGTCGAAGTATCGCGCCTGCTAAGATGGGCATCGAGATGAGCGTCGCTATTTGTGACGGACCAAGTGTCACATTTTGTGTTAATTTGAGTGATTCGGCTATCTCGTTTGCCAATGGACCCATCATCGTCCAAACCATAAAACTAAAGTCAAAATACAAAAATGCCGCAAAAAGTGTCGGCCAGTGTCCGCTTGTTTTCAACTCTTTCAAGTTTGCCATCTCTTACTCCTTGAATTTTAAATCATAAACATA
>DZAQ01000032.1:4688-13442 GCA_022729615.1 Sulfurovum sp. | reverse complement strand
ATGCTATAATACTACAAAAGAGAGTGCGGAGCTTTTATGAAAAAACTTTTTATTACTTTATTGCTGCTTTTGGGGGTATTCTCGGAGGCGAAGATACTAAACGGTATTGCTATCGTTGTGAATGGCGAACCTATCACCATAGCAGAGATCGATGCGGTACAGGCGCAGCTTCATGTCTCCAAGAAGGAGGCGCAAAATATGCTCATAGAAAATCGCCTCCAAAAAGCCGCCATGAAAAATATCACTGTCACGGAAGAGGAGATCGATGAGAGGATCGCGCTCGTAGCCAAACAAAACAATATGAGCGTTCAAAAGATGCAAGAGGTGATCAAGGGGCAAAATCAGTCATGGAACGCTTTTCGCGACCAGATGAAAGTGGGTATCCAGAAGCAGAAATTTTTCAGATCAGAGATAGTCAAAACCATCTCTCAGCCTAGCGAAGATGAGTTGAAATTCTTTTACGACAACCATCCGGAGCAATTTAGCATGCCATCAAGCATCACGGTTATGGAGTATAGCGCCGCATCCGCAGAAAAAATCCAAACTTTTCTCCAAAACACCAATGAAACCGGCGGGATCAACCAGACAAAAAAAGTCTTTCAGGGCGCTGAGCTTACTCCTCAGCTTTTGGCAATGATCTCTCAAACACAAATCGGCGCGCTTACACCGGCATTCAACAATGGCAGCGCTTTTGTAACCTATATGGTTTTAGAGAAGGGGGTCGAACAGGCAAAGCCTTTTGATCAGGTCAAAGATGCGGTTACGATGGCATGGAAAAAAGAGCAGCAGACCGAGGCTATCAAAAAATACTTTGAAAAACTCAAGAAAAATGCCTCTATCGAGATGGTGCGTCCCTAAAGTCAATTCGCCTTTTTTACCAGAGGATGGGCAGTGAGATACTCTTGGAGTTTTCTGGCATCTCCTAGTTTGGTATAGAGTTGCGTAGTTGCCATCGAACTATGCCCCAAAAGCTCACTCACATCGCTGATGCGGGCGCCGTTATTGAGCAGATGCGTCGCGAACGAGTGGCGAAACTGATGGGGTGTGACTTTCAATCCCCTGCTCTTGAAGGATTGTGTCAGCAGATACCTAAGCTGCGCTTGATTTAAAGGCACGCCTCCCTTTTCGAAGAGATACTGTTTGGGATGGTACAGATCAAGGTAGTTCTCGATCGATGATTTTACAGCGTCCAAAAGCGGCAGCTCTCTGGTCTTGTTCCCTTTGCCTCGAATCTCTATCCACTCATTGTGGATATCTGCCAGCTTCAAACCGCTCAGCTCGCTGATCCGCAATCCCAAGCCATAGAGCATCACAACTACCAGCTTCTCTTTTGTATCCGCCTCTTCAAGCATCTCAAAAATATAGCGCTCCTCTACGGGCTTGGGGAGTGTCTGGGGAGTTTTGACCGACTCATCGCCGATGAGTGTTACGCCAAGAGCTCTTTGAGTGCGCAGATACTCTACAAACGAACGAACTGCGCTCAACTTTTTCGCGATCGTTTTTTTGCTATTTTTTACGATTTTGATACGAAATGGAGTCAAGTCGATCGTCCATTCTATCCCATTTTGAGACAAGCGGCTGCTCTGCGCCATCTGCCTCAACGCTATCTCATAGGTGATGACCGAAGTTTCGCTATAGCCGCGCACATCCTGAATATACCCGAGAAACTCCTCGATAGCGCCCTCTAGCTCTTCCATTGATGCCCACTATGGCAGTGCATTTTCGATCATTTTGAGCCGCAAAAACTCTCTTGCTTCATCCCGCTCCATCCCTCCGATCGAAACGCTTTGAATATAAAAATCGATACGCGCAAAGGGCTTTGGAATAAGAAATCTATCCCAGCTTTTGAGCTGCCAATAGCTGCTTGGGAGATAATTGATGATCACTATCGGCAAATCACTCTTCATCGCAAGGCTCAATATACCATCACTCATCTGGTACCTTGGACCCCTCGGACCATCAGGGGTGACCAGCACCTCTTCGCCTTGCTCCAATACCCTCATCGCCTGAAGCAAGACCCGATGCGCCCCCTTGCGCGAAGAACCCCTCAAAGGCTTGATCGAAAAGTAGGACATTATCCTAGCGACAAGCTCCCCGTCTTTGTGGAGCGAGATGATGGCGGATGTAGAGTGGCGCGGTCGAATCTTGCGGTACATTTGAGTGCTCATGAGTAGTTCGGAGTGCCAGCAGACGCCCATGGATTGAGACTCTTCGATGGGAGTAAGATAGTGATATTTTTTGCGCGCGCTCACCCACAAAAAACGCATCATCAAATAGACCACAAAAGCGGTGATTTTGACCATGTAGAGCCTGAACACACTCACTCAAAAACCTCATCCTTCAAGCACGACTCCATCGAGCGCGCTTCGGGAGCTTTTGGTGATGCGGACTCTCTTGATCGTGCCGAGCAGCTCCTCGCTCCCCTCCACAAACACAAGCTTGCCGTCGTCACTCCGTCCCGCGCATCGCCCATTGTCTTTGAGCTCATCAAAAAAGACACTATGCACTCTGCCCGCTTGCGCATCCATGATCTCATCAAGTATCTCCGTATGACGCGCCTGCAACCTTGCAAGTCTCAGGGACGCGGCTTCCGAGTCTATTTGATCGGAGTACTCTGCCGCTGCCGTTTGGGGTCTAGGGGAGTATTTGAAGGAGAAAAGCTGTTCGAACCGTACCTTTTCAAGCACATCCATCGTCTCTTCAAAATCGGCATCACTCTCACCGGGGAACCCGACTATGATATCTGTCGAGATGACCGCCTCGGGAGCGAGGGCTCTGACTTTTGCGCAGCGATTGAGAAACCACTCTTTGGTATATCCTCGCTTCATCTCCTGAAGAACTCTGCTTGAGCCGCTTTGAAGCGGGATGTGTATCTGCTTGCATATTTTCCGATTGGAGGCGAACTCCTCAAGAAAGCGGTCATCCATATGCAAAGGGTGGGGGGAGGTAAAACGAATCCGCTCCAACCCCTCGATTTCGCTTATTTTCTGCAAAAGCTGCGTAAAATCGCAACTCTCTTGCGAAGCGCTGAAGCGGCGTCCGTAGTTATTGACATTTTGTCCTAGCAGCATCACCTCCCTAGCTCCCTGCGCCACGGATTTGTGAATCTCTTGGACGATAAGCTCGCTAGGGATCGAGATCTCATCCCCTCTTGTGGCGGGAACTATACAAAAAGTGCACTGCTTGTCGCAGCCTATCGAGATATTGACCATAGACCTGAAAGGATTGGTACGATAATCGGCAAAGGCATAGGCGCTCTCGTCAAATTCGATGGATATCTCAACGGCATGCTTTTTGCCGATCACCTCATTGATCTTGGAGACATTGCGAGCGCCAAGCACGAAATCGACCACAGGAGCGCGCTTGATGATCTCTTCGCCCAAATGGCTCGCCGTACAGCCGCACACACCGATCTTGGCGCCCTCTTTTTTCGATTTGGCAAATACCCCTATCTCCGAAAAGAGTTTCGCGACAGGTTTTTCTCGCACACTGCAGGTATTGATCAGGATCAAATCCGCCTCCCCCAATGAGTGTGTCAACTCATAACTCTCTTCTCTATTCAACTCGGCTATCATATGCTCACTATCGCGCATATTCATCGCGCAGCCAAGTGTTTCAATAAAGAGTTTCTTCATAATTCTTTCCAAGTTCAAAAGGTAATTTAAGCATTAGGGCGAGGGCAGTGCGATCTTTTTGTTGACGAAACTATTTTACGATATGAACCTCATAGATATACTCACTCTCATCCATACCGTACTTCACCTCTCTCATATAGACGCTGTACCCTTTTGATTCGAAATACTCTATAAGACCTTTTATCTCTTTGTGGCTGTTCTCTTTGTCAAAATAGAATATCGACCGCTCTTCGAGCTCCTCTTCTATCTTCTCGATCTCCACAACTCTTGGTTTCGTCTTGAGTTTTGTTCTTGCAAGTTTCAACTTCACTTCCCTATCCTTTATAATGCAACAAATTGGTATAACACAAAGAAGACACAACCATTCTTGCTTTCATATCTATTATACTTCATTTTTTGTAAAGCTTTGATGAGATATAATTTGATTCTACGAAATCGCTCCAAATCCTGCCGGTCGGAACTGCTGTTATGTTACCACTTGTAGCGAGAGTGATAGATAAAAATTGCAAGGATGAGACCCGAATGGAAAAAATTTTAGATATCATTGAAGCGATCGCGCATGAAAAAAATATCACAAAAGAGAATGCGATCGAAGCTTTCAAAGAGGCGCTGGTCAACACAGCCAAAAAACTCACGACCCAAGAGAGTACTTTTGTGCCTCTCATCGATCAGGATACCCATAGCTATAGTATCCAAAAGGTTATTACGGTTGTCGCCGATGATGATCCGCGCGCGCAAGAGCTCGCCGATAGCTTTATCGGGATTGACGAAGCCAAAGAGTATGATGCCGAGATCGAGATCGGCGATGAGCTGCAATCTGAATTTATACTCGAAAACTATGGACGCACCGCTGCTGCCAATCTCTTCAAAGAGCTGGAATACCATATCCAAAGGCGTATCGAGCAGGATCTTTTCGAGAAATATAAAGCGCTTATCGGCACTGTCATGATCGGCACAGTCAGCCGCATAGACGGCAATGAAAATACCTATGTAGAGATAGGGGAGCTCAAAGGCATTTTGAGTCAGCGCAACCGTATCAAAGGGGAAAAATTCAAATACGGAGACACCATCAAGGCGCTCTTGCGATTTGTGAGTGTCGATCCCCGTTTTGGTATGTTTCTGGAGCTCACAAGAACCTCTCCGAAGTTTTTGGAGGCGCTCATGGCGAGAGAAGTTCCGGAGATCGAGGATGGTGCGGTTGAGATAGTCGCAAGTGCCAGAATCCCCGGAGAGAGAGCCAAAATAGCGCTCAAAAGCATGCAGTCCAATGTTGACCCCATCGGCGCCGCAGTCGGTGTCAAGGGGGTTCGCATCAATGCAGTAAGCGCTGAACTCAAAGATGAAAATATCGACTGTGTCGAGTATTCGGCGATTCCTGAGATCTTTATCACAAGAGCGATGAGTCCGGCAATTGTACAAAGTGTCAAGATAGAAGCCGATAAAAAAGCGCTTATCTCTATCACGGCAGATCAAAAAGCCAAAGCGATAGGGAAAACCGGCATCAACATCCGTCTTGCCTCCATGCTCACAGGATATACGATAGAGCTCAACGAGGTAGAGGGAATCTCTGAACGCTCCGGCGAAAGCGGCAGTACAAAAGCTGCCGAGAAGACTACAAATACCAGTGCGCTAGAGGATCTTTTCAAATAGTACTTCAAAATTAGATCGCCGCGCTTTGTTCGATGGCAAATCTCCGTCGTCCTCGTGCTTGACCCGGGGATCCATAATAAAAAAGCAGATTCCGCATCAAGTGCCCAGTAGCGAGGCATTGTCACTGCGAGACCTTCAGGTCGCGGCAGTCTCTTTTTAGATTGCCGCGCTTCGCTCGCAATGACAAATTTGCATCACTCTCAATAGGATAGACTACTTTGCCCTTTTGTAGTGCGGATCGACACGCAAAAGAGCAATATCTGCGACAACATTCCCAAAGAGCGTCAAAAATGCCCCTATGATGAGTATCCCCATTATGACCGGATAGTCATGGCTAAGGGCGCTTTGATAAAAGAGCATCCCCATACCGTCAATAGAAAATATCTGCTCCAACAGCACAGATCCTCCCATCAGTCCGGGGAACGAGAGTCCCAAAATTGTGATAACGAAAGGCTTGAGATTTGGATAGATGTATATATTCTTGAGCTCTCTCTCCCCAACCCCCCTGGCTCTCGCGAAAAATATATAGTCACTTTTGAGGATATCCCGCGTCAAAGACCTGATATACAAAAGCAGCGATCCGAACCCCACAAAGATAATGACAGCTATAGGCAGAGTGAGGTGATAGGCGATATCCAGATACCGAGCGATCCCCTCTTTGGGCTCAAAACCCTCGATCCCGCTGATGGGAAACCATGAAAGCGTCAATCCAAAAAAAAGTACAAAGAGCAAAGCGAGATAAAAAGACGGGGTGGCATAGCTGATCAAAGAGAGCTGTTTGATGCCCTCTTCGTACCTCCCGCCCTTCAAGACAGATGCGACACCCCAACGCAGCGCAATCCAAAAAATAAAAACCATTGATACTGCATTGATGATCAAAGTGATCCCGATACGCGATCCGATCTCCGACAAAACACTCTCTCCACTCGCGAAAGAGACTCCAAAATCTAAATACACCAAAGCTTTCAGCCAAAGAAGGTATTGCATATAGAGCGGCTTATCGAGCCCATAGACGGACTTGAGGTGCTCGATGGATTCTGGAGTAATGTTCGGATTGAGTCCTCCGGCCGCAAAAAAGCTATTGGGCGCCAAATGAATCATCAAAAATGAGATGAGCGAGATGAGCAGCAACATCCATACTATATAAACAGCTTTTTTTATTATCAAATGAATCATTCAACTATTATACTGATTGGATATTAAGAATGGGCAGAAGGGGTAGTTTTGCCACAGGGGTTCCCCCGAGACAAGATTTGACTTAGAATTTATAAGTGAGGTAGGCTTGAAGCGAATTGTTGTCAAAAGTACCTGCAGCGGCATACTCCGCGTCAAGACTCTCAACTGAGTAGTCGCTATAGACATACGCCAAAGCAACATCCAAGCCATAAAGCGTAGTCTCAGCCACAAGAGCCAGCTCATTCATATCCGTAGTCGCAAGAGGCTCATCAAACAATGCCGCGACCATAGTGTTTTGTGCATCCGCGACAGCATTGTACTGCGCAGTAAATGACCAATCATCGTTCAATTTATACTCTGCGGCAATCGCAAAAGTTGAAGCGCCGGGAAGACCTACGAAGCCATAGTTCCACCATGCCTCAGTATAGAGTTTTGATTGGCCTGACGGATAGCCGGACGCGCCGCCCCAGCCGGCACCGCTGAGCATAGTTGCCGTGTTTGAGATACTCACCAGACCCTCATCATCAACTTTTGAGTAGGCTGCCCAAAGAGAGATCGCGTCCATCTCATATCCGAGTTTCACGGCAAACGCTGAAGATTCAAAATTATCAAATCCAAGATCAGACGGATCGATATAAGCATACTGTGCGCCTACTGCGAAACCTTTGAAGTTTCCATCCGCTTGCAGCCATACTGCTTGCGCTACATCCATGACATCATAGTACCACGCTTGCGCAGTGACCGTATCAAACTTACCGATCGCTGCTACTGTCCATGCGCCAGCCTCTGCATCCGCAAACGGGAAGTAACCGTCACTCCCCGTAAATCCGCCGCCAAGCGTAGAGATTCTCTCGCCATTTCCATTTCCATCGTAGATATATCCGGCAACCAATGTCAATTTATCCATTGGATTGATCATCGCCACTGCCGCGTCAAATGTATTATTGGCGATACTCCATGTCTCAGTAAATGCCAATGGAGTATCAAGTTCTGTACGGCCAAGGATAAGCGTGGCTTTTCCGTCATAGGCTGTACCTGTGACATTTGCCGTATCGATCCACAATGCATCGCCGATACTTGTAAATGGCAGCGAGCCATCTGATGCGTTTGCACCGGCATACAGCCAAACATCGCCGACAACATTGTCATCCAAACCAAGTGTTGCAAGGCCTGTCATCCCCACATTTGCCTTCCATGTATTGGCAAATGAGTAACTTACATCCGCAGAGAGTGCGACTTGACCTATGGCGCTCTCTTGAGCAAAGAGATCAACGCCCTCGCCGTCTGTCGTGGCATAGAAAAGTTTTGCATCCCCGCTCAATGACCACGGAGAAGCCGCCTCAACCGGTTTTGGCTCTGCTGCCGGCTTAATATCTCCGCCCGCAAATGCCGCGCTTGCAGCCAAAGCTGCGACTAGACTCAATTTTGTCAATTTCATTGTCCATCCTTTGTAGTAAAATTAGATTTAATACTATCAGATTTTTCATTTAAAAGACTGTTATTTATTGATTAATAATTAGGCAATTTATTCTATTTGCCTCCAAAAACCACTTTCGCTGTCTGAGGTTTGCGGGAGGCTTTTACTTTTTCATCAGTTGATAGAAATTCTCAGCATCCAAGGAGGCGCTTCCTACAAGAACGCCATCAACATTCTCTATCGACAAAATCTCTTGTATATTCTTCACATTGACACTGCCGCCATACAAAAGCGGCTTATCGACACTTTGCTTCAACACTTTGTGTGTTGAGCGGATCTCCTCAACTGTCGCGCTTCGTCCTGTACCTATCGCCCAGATCGGCTCATAAGCAATGATGAGTTTTTCATATGCGGTATCTATGCCTTCAAATTGTGCCAAAAGATGGCTTGTCACCGCCTCGTCTCCCTGCTCTCTGACCTCCAGCGGTTCCCCGATACAATAGATAATCTCAAATCCATTTTCTTGAAAAAATGAGAACTTTTTGGCGACACGCTCTTGACTCTCCCCTAATATCTCGCGCCTCTCGCTATGCCCTATCAAAATCGTCTTGATACCAAACTCTTCAAGCTGCTCTACGCCTATCTCTCCTGTAAAAGCGCCATTTCTCACCGGATAGCCGTTTTGTGCCCCCATCTTGATAGTAGTATCAAAAGTGTCCAGTGCAGTAAATGGAGGGAAAACATAGACCTCTTCTTTGCACTCTGAGTCAGTTAATTTTTGATTGAGCGTTTCAATATATTTTTTTGTTGAGGCTCGTGTGTGATTGGTTTTGAAATTAGCGGCAAAGATCATATTTATTCCTTTTTGATTTGGGG
>DZAQ01000032.1:0-4588 GCA_022729615.1 Sulfurovum sp. | reverse complement strand
GCGCCTCCGCCGGTACTCACAAATGTCATCTCATCGACATCGCCCGCCCTTTGCGCCACATCGGCAGTATCTCCTCCCCCCACGATAGTCGTAGCATGCGATTCGGCTATATGGTGTGACATCATCATACTTCCTTTGGCGAACTTATCCATCTCATAAACGCCCATCGGTCCGTTCCAAATGATCGTGCGCGCGTCATTGAGCGCCTCACGGAAGAGCCTTGAACTCGCAGGTCCTATATCGAGTCCCATCCAATCCTCCGGAATCTCTTGCGAGGGCAAAAATTTTGTGATACTGTCATCAGAAAACTCCGGTGCGACGACCAAATCCACAGGAAGATAAAATTTGACTTTTCGTTTTTTGGCTTTATACATAATAGTTCTTGCCGCGTCAAGCAGATCGTCCTCCACAAGCGATTTTCCTATCTCATACCCTTGCGCCTTCAAAAATGTAAATGCCATACCGCCGCCTATGATGACCTTATCAACCTTTTGGATCAGATTTTCAAGAGCCTGAAGCTTGCCCGATACCTTGCTTCCGCCTACTACGGCTACAAACGGTCTGCTGGGATTTTCGATCACTTTTCCGAAGAAGTTGACCTCTTGGCTCATCAAGAAACCGGCTGCTCTATGATCTTTGTCGAAAAAGTTTGTTATAGCGTAAATGGAGGCGTGCTTTCTGTGGCATGCGCCAAACGCATCATTGATATAGATATCGGCAAAACTGGCAAGCTCTCTGGCCAGGACCTCATCATCGGTTGTCTCACCGGCCTCAAAACGGAGGTTTTCGAGCAAAAGCACTTCGCCTGCCTCCAGAGCCGCAGCTTTTGCTTTGGCATCCGGACCGACCACATCCTTCGCAAGATAGAGCGCCTTTTTTATCTTGAGCAGAGTATTGAGACGCTTTTCGACCACATCCAAAGAGTATTTTTCTTCAAACCCAACCCCTTTTGGTCTGCCCGAATGCGAAGCAAGTATAACCTTGCAGTTTCTATCTATACAGTAACGGATTGTCGGAAGCGCAGCCCGTATTCTTCTATCATCAGAGATATTTCCAAACTCATCCACAGGAACATTGAAATCACACCGAATAAAAACCCTCTTGCCGTCAATATTTAAATCTTTGATAGTACGCACAGTAACAACCTCCTAAAATTTTATACTTCATATAAAAGTTTCCGACGACAATCAGAAGCGATACTCTCGCGACTCTCTGCTTTCAAAGACTCTTATGATAAAATACACTCTATTTTACTCCAAGTGAGGTTATTTTTTGGTTAAAGCGGCAATCTTTGGCGGCAGTTTTGATCCCCCCCACAAGGGGCATCAATCAATCGTCCAAAACGCATTGGAGAGATTGGATATTGATAGGTTGATTGTCCTGCCGGCATTTCTCAATCCTTTCAAAAAAAGCTCTCTCGCTTCACCGGAAAAAAGAGCGCTTTGGTGCCATATACTCTTTGATGATTTGGAGGGTGCCGAGGTGAGCGAATATGAGATCCGTGCCGAAAAGCCGGTCTATACAAGCCAGAGTATTCGCCATTTTCAGAAATTTTATGATGTGCGCTATCTCATCATAGGCGCAGACAATCTCGCCTCCATAACCAAATGGCACGATTTTGAGTGGATCAATAGTATAATTACTTGGGTAGTGATAGCCCGCAAAAATCATCCGATAGAGACCAAAATGCTGCAAAAAAAAGTTATACTTTCTCTGGATATTCCTGTCAGTTCGACTGACATTCGAGATGATTTACGGCTAGATATGATAGATGCACGCATCCGAGACGATGTAGAAAAAACACTTCAACAAAAAGGACAAGAATGACCATTGACGAGAGAGTCGAGAGAATTATTACACTGCTTGACAGCAAAAAGGCAGAGGAGATTGAGGTATTTGATCTCGAGAAAGTTGACTATATTGCCAAGAGGATCATTATCGCCAATTCACTCGGCGGCAAACATACTCTCTCGCTTTATGATCACCTCAAAACAGAGCTCAAGCCGCTTGGCGAAGAGTTTCTGGGCGCGGACGAGAGCAACGAATGGGTTGTTGTCGATATGGGAGATATTCTCGTCCACCTCATGGTGCCCGAATATAGGCAGAAATACTCTCTTGAGGTTTTTCTCAACGAACTGCAAAACCGCTGATCAAGCGGGAGCCCCGCTACTCTCCCGCTCCTGCGGAACCTATGAGATGCTCCAAGATCAAAAAGAGAAGTATTGTCGCCATCGGTGAAAAAATCAGCGGCAAATAGAGTTTTTTCCTCATTATATAGACCGCCAAAGCGCTCCAAGCAACCAGAACAAGAATATAATGCGCTATAAAAAGAGGGGCTACGCTCCGCATCATGCCCCCTGCGCCAACTGTGCTGAGCACTATCGCGAAGAGTCCAAACGAAATAAGCAGTCTCTTCCAGTCTCGATCAGAGCGAAACCGGATGCCGATACTGCCCAGCGTCGCCAAAATAGCAAGAACAATAAGCGCTCTCATCAGATTCTCTCTACAACCCCGATCCCAAGTATCGCAAGCCCCTGCTTGATCACTTTGCCGCACAATGAGGCAAGTGCGAGACGACTCTGTCTAACCTCTTCGCTAATCTCCTCTTTTAGGATGGGGTTTTGTTCATAAAACCGCATAAAGAGCGTCGCAACCTCATAAAGATAGGAGGTGATTTGATGCGGGGCTGCATCTTTGGCGGCCTTCTCAAGCACATCCTCAAATCGCAAGAGCGCAAGACTCAACCGATGCTCGATCTCCGTATCGATCGATATCGTATTGCCGATCTCACCGCCGTAGCGTCTAAATATACTCATAATTCGAGCATAGGCATACTGCTGATAGAGTGAAGTGTTGCCTTCAAGGCTGAGCATCTTGTCCCAGTCAAAAATATAATTGGACTCCCTATTGATCGAGAGATCCGCATATTTCACAGCACCGATTCCGATGACTTGAGCCAACACTTCAAGCTCTTTATCAGAGTACTCCTCTTTTGAGTTGATCGACTCTTTGGCTCTTGCCACCGCTTCACTTAGCAGATCGATCAGCCTTACAGTACCGCCATCTCTTGTCTTGAATGGCTTGCCGTCCCTATTCATCATAGTTCCAAAAGAGATGTGCTCCAACTGCTCATCCTCTCTCACCAGTCCACTCGCTTTGGCAACTCGAAAAACCTGCTTGAAATGATCTGATTGTCTCGCATCTACAACATACAGCAGACGCTTTGCATGCAAAACTTCCGAACGATACCAAAGCGCCGCCAAGTCGGTGGTAGCATAAAGATATCCTCCATCTTGCTTCTGCACGATAACCGGTGTCTCTTCGCCTGAGAGAAAGACACACCGTGCCCCTTCGCTCACCTCAACCATCTTTTCTCTCTCAAGGAGATCCACCACCAATGGAAGCCTTTCATTGTAGAAGCTCTCCGCGCGCACATCCTCTCTAGCAAGTCCGACCCCAAGCTCTTTGTATATCTCCTCGCAGTGCCCCAGAGAGATATCGATAAATTTCTGCCACAAATAGAGGCAATGCGCATCACCGCTTTGTATCTTGACGACATACTCCCGTGCCTTATCGGCAAAATCAGCCTCTTCGTCAAATCGCTTTTTCGCATCTTTGTAAAACTGTTCCAAATCTTTGAGGTTTTCACTCCCCTCATCTAGTCCACTCTCCTCAAGATAGGCGACCAGCATCCCAAATTGTGTCCCCCAATCGCCGATGTGATTTTGGCGGATCACCTCATCGCCAAGAAATTCAAGGAGGTTGGCGAGCGTATCTCCGATGATCGTAGAGCGCAAATGCCCCACATGCATCTGTTTGGCCATATTTGGACCGGAATAGTCCACAACCACTCTTATGGGGTTCTCTCTGGGCGCGATCGCGAAATGCTCATCTTGCAGCATCACGCTTGCCGCATCGCAGAGCCAATGAGAATCGATCCAAATATTGATAAACCCGGGACCGGCCACCTCGACTTTGGCTATCATCCCATCGGTTTTTATAAGAGAAGCGACTTGCTGGGCGATCTCTCTTGGGTTGCGCTGAAGCATTTTGGCAAGCGGCATAATGCCGTTGTATTGATAGTCGCCAAATTCCGGTCTTGTTGCCTCATTTACACTTACCTCATCTACACAAATTGAGGCTTGCTCAAGCGCTTCTGCAATGATTTTACTTATCTCTTTTTTTAGTTTCATACGGATTCCATCTATTTGGATTATTTTGGTGAAGAAGGCACCGGAAGAGTATCAGACTGCCCCAAAGGCGGTCTCAAGAGCTATGCGTTTTCTTTTTTTATCTCAGAAGCGCTCTGCTCTGCACTGCCTGAAGCTTGTTTGTCAAGCTCTTTTGTCGCCTGCGCAGCATCTGCAACCTCATCTTCTTTGACTGCATGTTTGAAATCTTTGATTCCTTTTCCTATCCCTTTGGCAAGATCCGGGATTTTTTTGGCTCCAAAAAGAAGCACAACAATCGCTAAAATAACCAATAGTTCCGGCATACTCGGCATACCCATTTCACATCCTTTGTTTGCCCACCCTCGAAGGCAGGGCTATTGTTAAATTTTGTAGATTATACTTGAATTTATTTAAGA
>DZAQ01000139.1 GCA_022729615.1 Sulfurovum sp. | reverse complement strand
AATATTAGCTCCAAAATTCTTGCTCATAGCTTTGGAGGCCACATATTGGTCAAAGCGATGGGCTACTAAACCAAAAGGAGAAGACTCATAATGAATCATTATGAAACGCTGTTTGTAGTCAAACCTACACTCACACAAGAAGAGATCGTATCTCAAATCGAAAAAGTAAAAGCCGTACTCGAAAAAGAGGGAGCTGAACTTTTGGCAACCCAAGATATGGGCATGAGAAAGCTTGCATATAGTGTCGAAAAACACAATAGAGGCTACTACACTGTGCTCTATTTCAATGCAAAAGGTGATGTAATAGCCGAGCTAGAGAGAAACATCAGAAACAACGAAGATATCATCAAGTTTTTGACTATCAAATACACCAAGATGAAAGAGGTTGCACACTTCAACAAACTTGTTGATACTGCAAATAAAAAAGGCAAAACCGAAGCGGCAGCAGAAGTTGCTGAGACAGCAGCTGAAACTGTAGCCGAAACAGTAACTGAAACAGTGGTCGCAGCAGAAGAGCAGACAGAAGCATAATCAACACTTAGGAGCAACCTTATGTACAACAAAGTGATATTGATGGGAAATCTTACAAGAGATGTCGAGATCCGATACTCTCAAGGCGGCAGCGCTATAGGCTCGACCGGTATAGCGGTCAACAGAAAATGGAAATCCCCCTCCGGCGAGTCCAAAGAGGAGGTGATGTTCGTCGATCTGACACTCTTCGGGAGAACCGCCGAGATCGCCAATCAGTATCTGCGTAAGGGCAGCCAGGTTTTGGTCGATGGCAGACTATCGCTCGATCAATGGACGGCACAAGATGGCAGCAAAAAGAGCAAGCATGCTGTTGTAGTTGAAAATTTGCAGATGGTAGGCAGCAAAAATGATGCCAACCCTGAAGGGTCAAACTATTCAAACTACTCCAAGCCTGCACAGCCTAGCGCTCAGCAAGCCCCAGAGACCAGAAAACAACAACCGACTGAAATCCCCGTGATAGATATCGATGAAGACGAAATACCATTTTAGGAGAAAATGATGCAAGAAAGAAGAAAATTCAAAAAAAGATTTTGTAAATATTGTGAAACAAAAGTAGATTATATTGACTTTAAAGATGTTGCCCAATTCAAATTCAGCTTGAGCGAAAGATTCAAAATCATGCCAAGAAGATTGACAGGCAACTGCAAAAAACACCAAGAGCTAGTCACGATCGCGATCAAAAGAGCGAGACAAACAGCTTTGATCCCATACATTGTTGACAGAAAAAATGTTGTTGAAAATCCATTTGAGATAATCAAATAGAGTTTGCGACCACTTCCAAATCCTCGTTGTGAGGATTTGAATTTTATAACTTCTGAAAAACCAGAAATTCCTTATCCGCATCCCCGCCAAACAGCATCACATCCTCATGGGCAATAAGCCTCATTTTTGGAAGCGCTTTTACTATTTGATCTGCCGTATGATAGTGTTGCAGCGTCGTCTCTTTGGACTTTTGATACCCGTTTGCCGACTGCTCAAAGAGTGTCATTTCCGACCTGTAAAGACCCGATTCAAATTCACTCTCGATCGCCAAAAATCGATCATCATCATCCACAATATACAAACCAACCGCGATCTCCTCAAAACCATAGAGTGTATTGATATCACACAATAGATACCCGCCGGAGTGCAATCTATCGCTTATGCACTCAAGTGTCTGCCCAAGCTGTGTCGGGTCAAGATAGTTGAGCATATCAAAAACAGCCGTCACCAGATCAAACGACTCATTCACGCTGCAAATATCCGCTGCTTTCGCATCCAAACCAAGAGCAAGCGCCTTTTGGATCATTACCGTGCTTAGATCTAGTCCCAAAAGTCTCTTTGGATGGTATGTGCGCTCCACTTGAGCCAAAAAATCCCCGCTTCCGCACCCCACATCACAGAGCGAATCAAACTTAATAGTAGAGAGAAAATCAAGATAGTATTCATACAAAGGGAGGACGGCCTCTTTGACGCCCAAGAGATCCTCTACTTTCGCGTAGAGATCCAGTGCTTGCGGTGTTGATACGAGTTTAGGCACGGTTTCGCACAACCGTGCTGATCTTTTCATAAAGAGAGAGAATCTCCTCTTTTTTGGAGTAATAACTGTTTGTATTGGCGATGAGATGCGCTGAAGAGTCCATGATCTCTTCCGCCACCTTTAGCCCATTTTCCCGCATCGTATTGCCGCTCTCTACGATATCTACGATCGCATCGGCGAGACCTACAAGCGGCGCAAGTTCGATGGAGCCGTAGAGCTTGATCACCTTCACGCCTACCGCTTTTTGGGCAAAATAGTTTTTGGTGATATTGACCATCTTGGTAGCGACTTTGATATCGGGCTTGCTCCAGTCAAGCGCATCTTCATTTTTGATCCCGATAGCGACTTTGCATCTGCCCAGCTTCATATCGAGCAGATCCATGACGCCCAAATCCTGCTCTGCTATCACATCAAGTCCCACGACACCCAGATCAGCCGCGCCGTATCTGACATAAGTGGGTACATCCTGACTTCTCACATTGAGAAAGCGAAACTCACCGATATCCAAAATGAGTTTTCTGCTATCAAACGCAAACTCCCCGCCAAATATCTCGGCAAAAATATCCAGTGTCTCTTCGGCGATTCTGCCTTTTGGCAGAGCAATTGTCAACATCTCTCTATCCTTCTATGATTTGTATTTCGCAAGCGCCGAGAGCATTCCCCTAAAGAGCAGTCTCTCATCATACACTGATCCCTCCACATAGGAGGCAAGGAGCGCGCCGTCTCCTCCGGTAAAATAGATCTGTCTCTCTTTGCTGTGCTGTTTGATGACAGCTTTTATGGATGCGATTATACCATAGCTCACGCCGGCTTTGGTTGTGCGCGGCAGATGCTCCAGCGAAAGATCACGCTCCAGCTCACACGCAAGCACCTCAGAGATGCCCGCATAGCTCTTCAGCAGAGCCTGAATACCCGGCAGGATAAACCCCCCTTGATAGACTCCAGCCTCCATCACATCCACCGTGATCGCAGAACCCGCATCCACAAAGAGACCATCCTGATGACTTAGGCAAAGCGCGCGCCTGTCCACCCCCATCGTATCGTAAGCCCCTTCAAGCGTGATAGATGAGGAGACATTGCGCCAATTTGTTTTTTGGATGATTTGCTCTTCCAATGCTTGGTTGACGGTGATATAGTCGATAGAGTATTGCGCATATTTTTCTATCGCCTCCTTGTGCGGCAGATGCAAGATCTCTTTGCCGTCAAACAGATGGATGTGCGTGTTGCCTATATCTGCCAAGA
>DZAQ01000031.1 GCA_022729615.1 Sulfurovum sp. | reverse complement strand
TAAAGTGTATTTTAGTAAAATCTATCTTCAGTTTGACTATTTAATGAAATAAAATATTCTCAAAGAGAGGCTAAATGATAGATAAGTGGCTGCTGCCCGGCATAATATTTTTGATGACGCTCTCATTGGTCATGAGCTACTCACTCTCTGTTTATACGGTTTTGCATTTTCATTATGAGGATTTTCATTTTTTTATACGACAGGGAGCCACGGTTGTGATAGGGCTCTTGAGTATATTTATTCTCAGCAGACTCGATCCGGATGTTTGGTTCAACAGAGTCGGCTTTTTTCTCTTTTTTGTATTCTTTATCATGATGATCGCGATGCAGATGATGCCCCCTTCTATGGTCAAGGCGGTAGGGGGAGCGAAGCGGTGGATCGATCTGGGTCCATTCTCGATCGCCCCCGTGGAATTTTTCAAAGTAGGTTTTGTCTTCTTTTTATCATGGAGTTTTGCAAGAAAAATGACGAGCGATGAGGATATACCATTTTTAAGTGAATTGCGATTGCTGACTCCCTATTTGATAATTTTTGGTTTTGCTGTTGTGTTGATCGCTATTTTCCAAAAAGACCTTGGGCAAACCGTGGTTTTGGCATTTACCTTGGTAACGCTTTTTGTTATGGCCGGCAGGAGTATGAAATTTTTTCTAGTAGGTGCCATAACGGGAACAATCGGCTTTGTCGGATTGATTTTGATGGCGCCGCACCGTATGGATCGTGTATTGAGCTGGTGGGCAACGGTGCAAGATCCTATTTTGGCGCTATTCCCTTTTGAGGCGGCACAACGGCTCCATATAGACGGCGGCAAGGAGCCTTACCAAATATCCAATTCGCTCAATGCTATTTTCAACGGAGGCTTTTTCGGACAAGGACTCGGGAACGGTCAGTTTAAACTTGGGTATGTTTCGGAGGTGCATACCGATTTTGTTTTGGCGGGCATAGCCGAAGAGCTTGGATTTTTGGGAATTTGTATCATAATATTCACTTACCTCTTTATCATATATAGACTCAATAAAATCGCAGCAAGTTTGGAGAATCAAAAATATGCTCTTTTTGTGATCGGTGTCGCACTTTTGATAGCGCTCTCTTTGATCGTCAATAGCTATGGTATAAGCGGAATGACTCCGATCAAAGGAATTGCTGTTCCGTTTTTGAGTTATGGGGGTTCGCAGATTTGGGCGAACTGTGTCGCTATCGGTATGGTGCTGATGGTTTCAAAAAAGAGAATCTTGCGGAGTGATATGCAGTTTGGCGCAAAACACCATCAAGCCAAGAGCGCTCAAGCCGTCAAAGGAGGCTAGGATGAGTATCGTAATGACAGGCGGAGGCACAGGCGGGCATCTGGCGATCATTAAAGCCGTCAAAGAGCAGCTAGGCGGCGAGGAGCTTGTCTATATCGGATCGACGAACGGGCAAGACAGGGCATGGTTTGAAGAGGATGATGCATTTGCACAAAAGTATTTCCTAGAGACAAGAGGCGTGGTCAATCAGGGGGCGTTTGGCAAGGTAAAATCACTCATATTGCTTTTAAAAGCAGTACGAAAGGCGATGAATCTGCTCAAAAAGCATGATTGCAAGGTAGTTTTCTCGGTCGGCGGATTCTCTTCTGCGGCGACCTCGATCGCGGCAAAGCTGGGGGGTATTCCGTTGGTGATCCATGAGCAAAATGCCGCATTGGGCTCACTCAACAGACTTCTCAAACCCTATGCGACACTCTTTCTCTCTTCGTATCTGCCTGAGAGTCCTGTGCACGCGTATCCTATCAAGCAGATATTTTTTGATCTAGCCCGTGAGCGTCGGGAGGTAAAGAAGATTATATTTTTGGGCGGGTCACAAGGGGCTGGGGCGATCAATAGGCTTGCGATTGAACTGGCTCCCACACTTCAAGCTAGAGGAGTTGGTATCATCCATCAAGCCGGAGAGAAGCATATCGATGCTGTGAAAAATGAGTATTTGAAACTTGGTATTGAGGCAGAGGTTTTCGGTTTTACGACCAAGCTTGCCGAATGGATGCAAAAGGCTGACTTGGCAGTCGCCAGAGCCGGAGCTTCGACACTCTGGGAGCTCTGCGCTACCGGGCTGCCTACGCTTTTTATCCCATTTCCTTATGCGGCAAGCGATCATCAGTTTTACAATGCAAAATTTTTGGCAGACAAGAACCTTGCATGGCTGATACGCGAAAATGAGATCAGCAACGAAGATGTTTTAAGGCTGCTTGATCTGCCGCTCTTGCCCATGAGTCAAGGTTTGATCCGGCTTGTTGAACGAGACGGGAGCAGTAAAATCGCTGCTTTGCTGAGAAATTTTACGACAGCCGATCGAGGCAAGATTTTTTGAATCTTTTAAGCTTTAAAGAACTATAATTTTCTTTATGGTGCCTCTAAAATAAGATTGCCGCGCTTTGCTCGCAATGACAAAACTAGTCACTGCGAGGCTTTGAAAGAGGTGCGGCAGTCTATAGGCTGGTTTTTTTAGAGGTTTCCTTTATCTTGAGATGAAAAGGCATACAATGAAGCGATTTTCTATTTTGGCGATTTTGGCAGTGAGCGCATTGGGTTTGAGCGGTTGCGGCGGCGGTGGGGGAGACGGTGGGTATGTTCCACCGCCTCCTCCTCCTATAGCCGCGACTACCCTCTTTTTGATAGATCAAGATGGGTATTCGCTAGGAGGAGTTCCCTATAGCTGTGATTCAGGAGGCGGTGTCACGGCTCCAAACGGTGAATTTACCTTCTATCCGCCGGATAATTGCACATTTGACTTTTTAGGATTGGATGGAAATTATGATTTCAATCCTTATGTAGATGATATTATTCATATCGTTGATGATCTTGATAACGGTGCGGGCGGTGTCGTGTATGATTGCGCATCCTTTGGTGCAAGCACTACCTTTGGTGACGGAAGTTTCTATTATGATATGGATGATATCTGCACATTCTATTTTTAGAATCAAATTCTCTCATTGAGCTTGGATTGCTTCGTCGCAAGCTCCTCGCAACGACCGTCTTTGCGAGCTTTGCAAGAAGCGTGGCAATCTTGCGTACTTAATTTATTCAGAGATACCAACTCGGTGAATGCGATCAACTCCACTCTTTAATCACTCCTAACCACATTTTCGCTAAAATATCCCCACTTTAAATGAAGGGTATTTTTTTCATGGATATCAGACAATCCTTTTTAGATTTTTTTCACTCCAAAGGGCATCAGGTTGTACCGAGTTCGCCGCTCGTTCCTGACGATGCTACACTCCTTTTTGCCAATGCGGGCATGGTGCAGTTCAAGAGTGTCTTTACCGGTGAAGCGCCTGTGCCGCAGCCGCCTCGCGCCGCCTCTTCGCAGCTTTGTATCCGCGCAGGCGGCAAACACAATGATCTTGATAATGTGGGCTATACTGCTAGACACCACACCTTTTTTGAGATGTTGGGAAATTTCTCTTTCGGGGATTATTTCAAAGAGGAGGCTATAGCCTATGCTTGGGAGTTTGTGACAGGATCTGAGTATTTGGCGCTTCCTATTGAAAAAATGTGGGTGACTGTGCATGAAAATGACGAAGAGGCATTTGGGCTTTGGCAAAAGCATATTGTCAAAGAGCGTATCGTGCGTTTTGGGGATAAAGATAACTTTTGGCAGATGGGCGATACCGGACCTTGCGGTCCCTGTTCGGAGATATTTTACGACCAGGGAGAGGAGCATTTCAGCTCAACGGAAGATGTGATGGGTGGAGACGGTGATCGGTTTTTGGAGATTTGGAACCTTGTTTTTATGCAGTACGACAGAGATGCAAGCGGCAAGCTGACCCCTTTGCCTCATCCAAGTATCGATACGGGTATGGGGCTTGAGCGCGTCATCGCCATCAAAGAGGGAGTTTTGAATAATTTTGACTCCTCATCGTTCCAACCGCTTATCGAGAAGATTATAACCGTTGTCGGGAAAGAGCCGACAAGCGAGAATATCGCAAGCTACCGTGTGATCGCGGATCATCTGCGCTCGACATCATTTCTTTTGGCTCAAGGGGTCAATTTCGACAAAGAAGGTCGAGGGTATGTATTGCGCAGGATTATGCGCCGGGCGATCAGGCATGGGTATCTTTTGGGCGTGAGAGAGCCGTTTATCTGGAAACTAGTCGATAGCTTAGTTGCGCAAATGGCTTCAAGTTACCCCTATCTGGCAGAAAAATCCGAGTCGATCAAAACTGCTATGAGGATGGAAGAGGAGCGATTTTTCTCGACAATAGATGCCGGAATAGAGCTCTTTCATGAAGAGTTGAAGAACGGGGGAGATATTTTTTCAGGTGAAATTGCCTTCAAACTCTATGACACTTACGGTTTTCCGCTCGATTTGACCCAAGATATGCTGAGAGAAAAGTCGATACCTCTAGATATCGAGGGCTTTGAACGGAGGATGAAGAGACAAAAAGAGCAATCCAAAGCCGCATGGAAAGGCTCTGGCGATGCAGTAGCGACGGGTGATTTCAAAGCGCTCAAGGAGGAGTTCGGTGAAAACCGCTTTGTGGGGTATGAGCAGACCCGTTGTGATGCGAAAATTTTGGCGATCTTAAATGATGAGTTCAAAAGGGTGGAATTACTCAGCGGTAAGGGGTGGATACTGCTTGATCAGACGCCTTTTTATGCGGAGTCCGGCGGTCAAGCGGGAGATATCGGGGAGTTGACAGGCAAAGCCAAAGTGATTGAAACCAGGAAATTTTTGGATCTCAATCTCTCAAGGATAGAGGGGAGAGCGCAAGTTGGCGAGAGTGTAGAGGCGGTGGTGGATCGAAGCCGCACGCAGATCGCCAAACACCACTCCGCGACTCACCTGCTTCATGCCGCGTTACGGGAGCTGCTGGGGGATCATATCGCACAAGCAGGATCATTGGTAGAGGCGGAGAGATTGCGTTTTGATTTTTCGCACCCCAAAGCGCTGAGCAGTGATGAGGTGCGAGCCATCGAAGCGTGGGTGAATGACAAAATAGACAGGGGATTGGACGCGCAGACTCGTCTGATGGGTCTTGACGAGGCGAGACAATCGGGCGCTATGGCGCTTTTTGGCGAAAAATACGGCGATGAGGTGCGTGTGGTCAGTATGGGCGATGTCTCTATAGAGCTCTGCGGAGGCACACATGTGACAAGTACGGCTGATATCGGGCTCTTTATGATCACCAAAGAGGGCGGTGTGAGCGCAGGGGTGCGGCGTATCGAAGCTGTGTGCGGTTTGGAGGCTGTCAAAACCGTAAACGAGATGAGAGGGGAGCTGGGAGCCATCAAAGAGGAGCTCAAAAACCAAAATCCGCTCTCCGGCATTCATAAACTCAAAGAGCAGATAAAAATACTTAAAAATGAGCTTTCCCAAGCGATGAGCAGCAGCCAAAAAGAGGTGCAAGTCTCTCAAATCAACGGCATCCATGTCATCGTAGAAGAGGTGCAAGCCGGCGATATCAAAATGATGATCGATGAGATCAAAAATAGATATGAGAAGGTTGCCGTGATGCTCTTCATGCAAAAAGAGGACAAAGTGATGCTTGCTGCCGGCTCGAAAGAGACACCGATCAAAGCGGGCGATTGGATCAAGGCGATTGCTCCGATCGTCGGCGGCGGCGGCGGCGGGCGTCCGGATTTTGCTCAGGCAGGCGGCAAGGATATAGAGAGGATCAATGAGGCGATAGAGGAGTCCAAAGTCTATCTGAGTTCTCTCCTTGAGGGCGGCAATTGATGAAAGCCGCGATGGCGGAGTTCTTTGGTGCGTATGCGCACGAGATCATCTTTTTGCATGTTTTGAGCGCTTTTGTCTGGGTAGGCGGTATGATCGCGATTCGTTTTGCCGTGCATCCCAATCTTCAGATGATCGAGGATCCAAAGATAAGGCTCGGTCGAACACTTGCTATCATGGGCAAATTTTTTCATATCGTAACTCCTTTTATCATCCTGCTTCTTTTGACTGCGATCGTGATGGCGGTAGGTCTGGGATTTCGTGCGGCAGCTGTGGACGCGTCAGGTAATATCATCTCTCAAAGCGCCTATATGACTTATCAGTTGGTGCATGTCAAAGAGGTGATTTGGATGGTGATGGCGATGAATTTCAGTTGGATGTTCCTCAAGCGCAAAAAAGGGCAAAAATTTTACGATAGCGGTGATTTGGTATTGGCGAAAGAGAGTGTTGTGCTTATTCCGAAACTCCTTTTGCCTATAAATATCCTCCTTGGGTTGATAGCTCTTTGGATGGGTATCACGCTGAGAGGATTCTGATGCTCTGCCTCTGCTCCGCTTCCGAATCAAGGGCGTTGCTTTTGGATCGTTTTGGGGTAAAGTATATTCAAAAATCCTCCCCGTTTGATGAAGAGCAGATCGTCTGCCGGAGCGCCAAGGAGTTTGTCTATTTGGCAAGCAAGGGGAAGCTTGAAGCGGCCGTCGCCCTTTATGGGCTTGATATGCCTCTGCTCTGCGCCGATACGGTGATATCTGCTGCTGATGGAACCATCTTGCGCAAACCAAAAAGCGCAGAAGAGGCGAGGCGTATCTTGCAAATGCAAAGCGGTTCCCGTATCTCTATCATCACTTCGTTGCACTACCGCTCATCAACTCTGCTGCTGAGTGATATCTCAGCGACCCACTACCGGTTTGCCCCTTTTGATCCGGAAAAACTCGAAGCATATCTGCAGAGCGGTTTGTGGGAGGGGAAAGCCGGAGGGTGTATGGTGGAGGGTTTTTGCAAAAAATATATACAAAGCGCAGATGGACTTGAGAGTACGGCAATGGGTTTGCAAGTAGAGAGAGTTTTGCCTTGGATCGGCAAAGGGAGAGAGTATGTATCATAAAGAGATAGAAGCGCTCAAGCATGCCGGTCGGTTTAGAGAGCGAAGGGTTTTTGACGCGCATTTGGTCGATTTGGCGAGTAATGACTATCTTGGACTTGCTAATAACAAAAAACAGTTCCGCAAAACGGTCAGATTGGTTGAGAATTATTCGACTTTCGCCCCCAAGGCAAGTATGCTTGTCAATGGCTATCATTCCATTCATGCGAGATTTGAAGAGCGCATTGCCGTGCTCAATGGATTTGAGAGAGGTTTGGCGGTGGGTTCAGGGTTTCTCGCCAATATCGCCCTCATTGAGTCGCTGGTTCGCAAAGGTGACAGGCTTTTCATGGATGAGGAGTATCATGCCAGCGGTGTGATGGCAGCGAAACTTTTGTCTGAGAAGGTCATCTATTTTCGCCATAATGATCCGGATGACTTGCTTGAAAAATTAGGCAGATACGGCGGCAAGCGCAATATTATCGCCATCGAAGGCATCTACTCCATGAGCGGGGATATGTGCCGAAAAGAGATTTTTGAAATTGCCCAAAAAAGTGAAGCTCTGCTGATCGTTGATGAGGCACACAGCTCTGGAGTTGTGGGAGAGAGGCTCTTGGGAGTATTTGAGTATTATGGTATTGAAGTAAAACCCAATCATATCAAAATGGGTACGCTAGGCAAGGCTTTTGGGAGTTATGGCGCTTATATTTTGGCAAGTCATGAGATTATTACCTATTTGGAAAACCGCGCGAAACCGATCATCTACTCGACTGCCCCCTCCCTCTTCGATATTGCGCTTGCGCTCAATAATATAGAGCATATATCCAAAAAGTCAAAAGAGTATCATCAAAAGATCATCGAGCGGCAAAAAATTGTCAAAAAAATCCTAAAAAGAGATATTCCGGCTCTAATCGTCTCAAAGAGATTTACTACCAACGAGGAGGTGATGAGAGCTCAAAAGAGATTTGAGGCGGAGGGGATGGTGGTTGGCGCCATCCGAAGACCCACGGTCTCGGAGCCTATCATCCGTCTTATTCCCAGATTGGGCGTCCCCAAGCAAATAGTCAAAAGTGCTTTGAGGCTTCTGCAAGAGGAAATGTATGAAGTGTAACCGGCTGCAGATCGATACTCCGGCGCAGAGATTGGTGGATATCTCCTTTGAGATCAGAGATTCTCTGGCACTAGTCGGTGAAAGCGGCAGCGGCAAGTCACTGACGCTTAAAGCTCTGCTGGGTCTGCTGCCAAGCAATCTCAAGTCAACGATACAAATCGAGAGCTCTTTTGATCTGATCCCCGGTCAGACGCTCTCGTTTGTCCCCCAAAATGCTTTTACGGCTCTCTCAGAGATGACAACCATCCAGAGGCAATGGCTTCATCCTATGAAAAATGCCGATTTTCTTTTTGAGGCATTGGGTTTGGAGCGGTCGCTTTTGAAGCGGTATCCTAGCGAGTTGAGCGGCGGTCAGCTCCAGCGCGTCGTCATCGCCATGGCACTTGCATCCCGTCCAAAACTACTGCTGCTTGATGAGCCGACTACGGCGCTTGATCCGCGGCTTCGAGAGGATATTGTCAAAATCTTGATACAATTACAAAAAGAGATCGGCTTTTTGATGCTTTTTGTCACTCATGATATAGGCGTAGCACAGAGACTTTGTAGGGATATTTTGGTGCTTCAAAAGGGAAGAGTAGTGGAATTTGGAGATGCCGAAGAGATGATGAAAAATCCCAAGACAGAGTATTCAAAAGCGCTCATCGATGCCGGTTTTGCAAAGAGAGGATTTAGAGAGTGATTCATGGTTTTATCAAGGGTTCGATAGTATTGATGCTTCTCTTTGCGGTTGCATTGAGCGCGGCATTTATCTATGCCTATCAAGAGATACGGCTTGATGCGGATAAGCTGATCAACTATAAGCCCGAGATCTCCTCTGTGGTTCTCGATCGCAATGGAGAGCAGCTCGCATATCTTTTCAAGAAAAACCACCGTCTCTATGCCCGATACGATGAGATCCCCGGTGATTTGATCGAAGCGTTGATCGCTGTCGAGGATACACAGTTTTTTGAACACCCCGGTATCAATGTCGATGCGATCATCCGCGCTATCGTGATCGATATCAAGGAGAGGAAATTTGCCGAAGGGGGGAGTACGCTTACTCAGCAGCTTATCAAAAATAAACTTTTGACAAGTGAAAAAAAGCTGGGACGAAAGCTCAAAGAGGTGATTTTGGCGCTTAAAATAGAGAATGCCCTCTCCAAGGAGGAGATACTCGAGCGCTATCTCAATGAGATATTTTTCGGAAACGGCTATTATGGTGTCAAGACAGCTGCAAAGGGGTATTTTCATAAAGAGCTGCATGAACTTACCCTCAAAGAGTCTGCAATGCTTGTCGGTCTGCCCAATGCTCCAAGCTATCTCAACCCCGTGAAGCACTACAAGCGCTCCTTGACTAGAGCCAACAGTGTGCTTTATAGGATGAAAAGTATCGGATGGGTGAGCGAAGAGGCGTATATCAAAGCGATCAAAGAGACGCCAAAGATTTATCAGACGACACTTACGCAAAATGTTGCTCCTTTTATCATCGATGAGGTGTTGAGGACATTCAAAGGGCAATTTGGGGATATCCGAACCGGAGGCTATCAAATCTATACAACTATCGATATCAAGCAGCAGGAGATTGCCAAAGAGGCTCTTTTGTTTGCCTACAAAAAGGCGATGGTGAGGTACAAAGAAAATCCAAACACTTCGACGCTGAGCGCTGCTTTAGTCTCGGTGGAGAGTAAAACCGGAGATATTCTAGCGATGGTAGGCGGAGTAGATTATAAAAAAAGCCCGTACAATAATGTCACCCAAACCGTCCGACAGCCCGGATCTGCATTTAAACCATTTGTCTATCAGACGGCGCTTGATATGGGCTACAATCCGGCTACAATGCTGGCGGATCTGGCTAGAACTTTTCAGTATTACAAAAACGGCGAGAGGGTCATCTGGTCTCCTCAAAATTATGAGGGGGACTTTCGGGGACCGATCTCGCTTCGGGATGCATTGGTTTTTTCTAGAAATCTTGCTACGGTGAATCTCGTTTATGATCTCGGAGTCTCAACTATCAGAAATCGTCTCGCACTCCTTGATGTCAAAGATATTCCGACGGATATGTCTATATCACTTGGAAATTTGGGATTGAGTCCGCTGAAAATGGCGCAAATCTTTTCAGTATTTGCCAATTATGGACACATGATCGAACCGAGACTTGTAAGCAAGATCATCTCCAAAGAGGGGGCGGTGATCTTCGAGACGAGACCCAAAGAGATCGCCAATTTTACTGAGCCGCAGCAGGCATATCTCATGACCGATATGCTCAAAGATGCTATTATCCGAGGTACCGGAAAGAGTGCGCAGGTACCCGGAATCGAACTTGCAGGCAAAACAGGAACAACGAATGAGAATGTAGATGCCTGGTTTTGCGGCTATTCACCTACGATCGAGACGATAGTGTGGTTTGGGCGCGATGACAATCTCCCTATCGGTACGGATGGCACAGGCGGAGTGGTGGCAGCGCCGGCATTTGCGTATTACTACAAAAAGCTACTGCAGCGCTATCCGAAAACACCTCGGGTATTTGAGAAACCGGAAGGTCTCTTTGAGGGGATTGCAAACGGAAAGAGCGAGTTCTATACCTCCATCTCCCCGATTCCGAGATCGTTTAAATTGACTTTTGATATTGAACCGAGTCAAGAGATAAATGCAAGTGATGCAGGGCAAAGAGAGAATCAAAATCCAATTATTGCCGAGCTGAAGCAAGAAGGTGCGCAAAATACCGAATCTCCCGCCATCGAGGATGATTTCTTGCAAATGTTTGGCGAAACAGGTGATGCCCCCAAAGGCAACAGCAGGTATCAAGAAGATCAGTTTTTTGATGAGGATCAGCCGGATATGGATGGAGGATCAAGTGTCAATGGAGGCAGGGTAAATAATCAAAATGATGCCCAATCGGGCGAAACCAAAGCGCCAATCACAATCGAAGAGGATGATGAC
This sequence comes from Sulfurovum sp., assembly GCA_022729615.1. GTDB lineage: Bacteria > Campylobacterota > Campylobacteria > Campylobacterales > Sulfurovaceae > SZUA-451. The sequence continues at coordinate 2,635 of DZAQ01000031.1, read as the reverse complement.
AGCAATCTGTTTTAGAATTTATATCAGTTTGATACCAATTTGCGGTAGAGTGCTGAGATTTTCTTTGAAATCACGAGAGGAAACAACTTGAGTAAAAAAATTATCGGCAAGATAGAGAGAATATCTATTTTGGATTTGGAACTTTTTGATCTTGATGCCAAAGTTGATACAGGCGCTGATTCGAATGCCCTGCATTGCGACGAGATAGAGATCGATGATCAAGGTTTTGTCCATTTCAGACTTCTTGATAAGATACATACGGCATACCATGGAAGAAAAATAAAACTTCCTCTATACAAGATCAAGATGGTGAGAAGCTCTAATGGTCTGTTGCAGCAGCGACCATCCATCAAGGTTACAGTCACTTTTTTTGGCAAAAAGTACCAAACTGCCATTACACTCACAGATAGGAGTGATATGAAATATCCGATGCTGCTTGGAAAGAATTTTTTGAATAAACGATTTTTAGTAGATGTCTCACAAGAGTATTTAGCAAAGAGTTCAAAAGGAGAGTTATGAGAGTCTATATTTTATCAAGAAACAGCGAGCTCTACTCAACAAGAAGATTGAAAGAGGCTGCTGAAGTCAAGGGGTGGGAGGTGCGCGTCATCGATTATATGCGCTGCAGTATCGAAATCATCAAAGGGCAGCTCCATATGGTCTATATGGGCGAACAGCTCCCCGCGCCGGATGCGATCATCCCTCGTATCGGCGCAAGCAGAACCTTTTACGGGACAGCCATGGTGCGGCACTTTGAGATGATGGAAGTCTTCAGTGTCGCCGGCAATCTTGCGATCGCAAGGAGCAGGGATAAGCTAAGAAGTTTGCAGATACTCTCAAAGCATGATGTCGATATGCCAAAAACCATCTTTGCCTCCAATAAAACGAACTCCAAAGATGTGCTTGCGCTTAGCGGCGGCGCACCGTTGGTTTTGAAGATACTTGAGGGTACTCAGGGGGTTGGAGTAGTACTTTTGGATACCGAAAAGGCGGCAAAGTCGGTGCTTGACGCTTTTTATGGGATGGAAGTAAACTTGCTTGTACAAGAGTTTATCGAAGAGGCGGGAGGCGCTGATATCAGGGTTTTTGTGGTCGATGGAGAGGTTGTGGGCGCTATGAAGCGTCAGGGGGCTGAAGGGGATTTTAGATCCAATCTCCATCAAGGCGGTACAGCAATCCCTTATAGGCTGAACAGAAAAGAGAAGAGCACGGCTATAGCGGCGGCCAAGGCGATGGGACTTGGTGTGTGCGGTGTAGATATGATACCATCCTCAAGAGGACCATTGGTAATGGAGGTGAACTCCTCACCGGGGCTTGAAGGCATAGAGAATGTGACCAATATTGATATTGCCGGTAAAATTATGGATTATATCGAGCGCAGTGTCACCCCGCATTGTCCCATAAATCCAAAAAAGCGAAAGATAAGACGAGATAGTATCGGAGCTTAATGGTAATTTTCTATACAGAGGCAAAATAAAATGGTACGCGAGACACTTTCACAATTGGCATGCAATCCCGTGATAACTCAGTTGGGATTGGATAGATTTTTGGATATTCTCAAACAGCTTGTGAGGACACCCTCGGTTGTAGGTTCGGAGCATCCGTTTTTTCTGACGCTCAAGAGGGAACTCGAAGAGATCGGCATCAAGACGGTACTCTATGAGGGGGTATTGGTCACAGAGGGAAATGACCCCAAAAGCGGGATGTTGAGCGCTCATATCGATAGGCATGGACTTGTTTGCACGGGACCCAATGAGTTTCAGTATGCGGCTTTTATCGCACACAACCGAGGTGACTTGACCGGTGATTCTGTCTCGGAGAAAACTTATAGAGGTATTATCAGCCGTTTTATGAATCAGAGTGTTCAGGCGTACGACCCTTGGTCTGGAAGCTATTTGGGGCTGGGTAAAATCAGCGATGCTTACTTGTGTGAGCGAAGAGCCAATTTGATGTTCAGCGTCAAAGGATTGGAGTATGTTTACGCCGGTACCCCGGTGGCATATATGGATACTTTGCAGTATGAAGATGGGTATCTCTCTGCACAGCTGGATAATGTTTTGAGTGCAGCAATGATTCTTTATCTTTACGAGAGGGGATATCAAGGAAGAGCATTTTTTACGGCAGAAGAGGAGATCGGAAGGAGTTGGCGGTATCTGCTTGAGTGGTTCCGGGGTCATGATATCTCTACGGATTCGCTGCTTGTGCTTGATACAAGTCCTTTTCCCGATAGACAAAGTGCCGACAAACAAAGTATCGTTTTGCGGCACAAAGATGCCAATGCCGCATTTGATTCTCCCATGAAACAAAGGATTATCGAACTTTGCGATGCATACGAAATAGCGTATAGTTTCAAAGATGAATATATTGAAAGCCTCAACCAGGGTCTTATCGCAAATGATCTGCCAACCTACTCCTTGGGGAGTACTGAAATGGGTCGATTGGTCAGTGCGAGTGAAGGGGCGATCCAAGGAACGACATTCCAGCTGCCGACAACAGGATACCATACGACTTCTGAGACCGTTTCTCTCTTGGCGATTGAGAATGCGATCCGTATTTTGGAGGCGCTTTACATCCAAAAAATTTAAAAGACAAAAAGATTTTTTAGCTCAAACCATGAAAATTTAGTTTATAATTT
>DZAQ01000030.1:8905-13570 GCA_022729615.1 Sulfurovum sp. | reverse complement strand
TGGGATATTGAAAATCTGCCGTTTAAACAAAGGGTTCCTTTTGTGCGATTGGATTGAGGGCGCCTCTAAAACCCGCTGATAACTGCCTTAGCTTCACTTCGTCATTCCGCACTTGATGCGGAATCCATTTTTCACATAAGGGTACCTCTAAAAACCTATCGAGAGACTGCCACGGCTTCTTCAAAGCCTCGCAGTGACGGGAGTTTGTCATTGCGAGCGAAGCGCGGCAATCTAGTTTTTAGAGGTGCCCATAATAGATTCCCGCCTCATGCGCGAGGTAAAAAGCGTTGAGCAAACAATAACTATTTATCATCGTAGGCAGTGACAAAACTCTGTATAACGCGAGCGAAGCGCGACAATCTAATTTTTGAAGATACCTCTATTTTCACCTCCAAGACTATCTGAAAGTCGTCCCGCCATCCACTACGAGAGTCTGCCCTGTGATCCAGCTCGCCTCATCCGTACAGAGAAAATAGACTGCCCCGGCGATATCTTCTGGTGAACCCATCCTGCTGAGTGCAGACCGTTTGATCGTTTCAGCCTTTACCTCTTCATAGTTGGTAAAGGCTTTGAGTGCATCGGTATCGATCGGTCCTCCGGAAACGGCATTGACGCGAATCCCCATCTCGCCAAGCTCCACCGCCGCGTAGCGGCTCATCGCCTCCACGGCGGCTTTGTTGGTTCCATGCCCGGCATAGTTGTCAATATAGATGAGATTTCCCGTACTCGACATCGTCACGATAGAACCGCCGCCAACCTTCTCCATTCTCTTGGCTGCCTCTTGGGAACCGACCACAAATGCGTTGACAGTTGCGGTGTAGATATTATTGAGACCCCTTGGCTTGAGACGCATAAATTTGCCATAGCCCCCGACAACCGGGCGACCATAGATCATCGCATTGGAGACAAAGAAATCAACTCTCTCAAAATCTTGGTCGATAGCCTCAAAGAGCGGTTTAAACTCATCAGGCTCGAGGATATTGAGCGGATAGGCTCTCACTTTGACTCCATAAGCTCCTTCCCACTCAGATACAAGCTCCAAGGCAACCGCGTTGTTGCTGTTATAGGTAAAGGCGATATTTACCCCTTCTTTAGCGAATTTCTCGGCGATAGCCTTGCCTATCCCTTTGGTCGCCCCTGTAATGACAACCGTTTTTCCTCTCATTTGCGACACGCTATACTCCTACAATCTTGTAATTTTTGATACATTCTTCGATTTTTTTCATATTCTCGCTACTCGGCGCCACGAGCGGCAGTCTATATTCAAGTCTCTCTATCAAGCCTGCGATATACATTGCCGCTTTGATGGGCATAGGATTGCTCTCACAAAAGAGTATTTTATTGATCGGAAAGAGTCTCTCATTGATCGATCTTGATGTTGCGAAGTCACCTTCGAGTGCCGCATGCACAAGTCTGCTTTTGAGATCCGGAAGAAGATTGGCGGTGACCGAAGTGATCCCCTTCCCTCCGCTTGCGAGTATCGGATAGTCGATAGCGTCATCACCGCTGAAAACATACAAATCGGGTCTCAACGAAAGCAGCTCCACCGTTCTCTCGACAGATCCGCTCGCCTCCTTGATCCCGAAGATATTCGGCACATCATCAAAGAGCCTGCAAACAGTTGCCGGAAGGATATCGACACCGGTTCTTCCGGGGACATTATAGAGCATAAAAGGCACTTCAACTGCCGATGCGATCGCTTTGTAGTGCTGGTAGATTCCCTCTTGAGAAGGCTTGTTGTAGTAAGGAGAGACCGAAAAGAGTGCATCCGCACCGCACTTCTGTGCAAACTTCGCCATCTCGATCGCCTCGTGCGTCGCGTTACTTCCCGCACCCGCCAGCACTTTTGTATTTGTCCCCTTGCACACCTCTACAGCGATTTCGATACATCGTCTATCTTCATCATAAGTGAGTGTTGCGCTCTCACCGGTGGTCCCCACAGGGCATACCGCATCGATGCCGTTCTCGACTTGCCGCCTGATCAATTGTGCGAAAAGCGCCTCGTCAAGCTTGCCGTTTTTAAAAGGTGTAATAAGCGCTGTTGTTGCACCAAATATAGTTTTACTCATTTTTCTATTCCTGCTCTTTGGAAGCGCTTGGCACTTTCATCTTTTTTGTATCAATCGGTTGTTCGTCAGTTTTTTTGAGAATTACCGTCGTGGATCGTGAATTGTCAAAATATTTTTTTGCAACCCGACCAATTTCCCCAACTGTAAGTTTATCCAGTTTCTCCTCATATTCGAGTAAAGGCTTGATATTTCCTCTTGCCAGATACTCTCCAAAAAGTGATGCGACACTGCTTGAACTCTCAAGCGAATAGATAAAATCGGCTTTGGCATTGATCTTGAGTTTGTCCAACTCCTCTTGGGAAACATCACCCTTTTTGAGCCGTTCAAGCTCAAAGAGAATCTCTTTTTCGACACTTTGCGCGTCCGCTTCAGGATTGCACAATGCCATCACCAAAAAGACTCCGGGATCCTTGAGCGCCATATTGTAAGCCGAAACCATATTTGCCAAATGTTTGTCATGGATCAGATTTTTCTCAAGTCGGCTGCTTTTGCCTGTACTCAAAATCTCACTGATAGCCGAGAGCGCCACCTGATCGTCATCTTCAAAATTTGGGATCGGGAAAGTGATCGCAAGTGTATCCACTTTATTGTTCTCTTTGTGAAGAGTAGCTCGTTTTGCCCCATCCACCTCGGGCTCTACTGCCGTTACTTTGGGGATCGGGTGCAAATTTTGGATCGATCCGAAATAGTGCTCCGCTCTCTTGAAGACCTTCTCGGACTCTACATCACCGGAGACGATCAAAATCGCGTTTTCAGGCTGATAATAACGGTGATAAAAATCTCTGATATCCTCGATTTTCCAAGCAAGAATATCCTCCATAAAACCTATCGGCAGCCAATGGTACGGGTGATAGACATACTGCATATTGAAGATTCGAAAATAGAGGTAGCCTAGAGGATTATTGTCCGTTCTCCATCGCCGCTCCTCTGCGACCACATCACGCTCTTTTTGGAACTCTTCATCTTTAAGCTCGAGATTGTGCATCAGCTCGCTAAAAAGCTCAAAAGTCATATCCAGATTTTTGCTTGCGGTATTGATATAGTAGTGGGTCATATCAAAGCCGGTACTCGCGTTATTGACGCCGCCGTGGCTTTTGACGATCGTATCAAATTCGCCCGCTTTATACTTTTTGGTTGCCTTGAAACTCATATGCTCAAGCATATGCGCTATCCCGCTTTTGCCTAAAATCTCGTTTCGGCTGCCGACTTTATAATAAATATCAGTCGTAATGACACCGGAGTTGTTCTCCATAGGGATAACAACCACTTCCATTTTATTGGGAAGCGTTTTTGTAAAATATTTTGGCAGTGAATTGCCCATAAGTGCTCCTGTTGCTATACACAGCGTAAAAATTATTTTTTTTCCTATCACTCTCTTCCTTTTTATTTGCAAGAAATTGGATAAATTTAGCTCATTTTGCTCTCAAAATAAAACTACTTCCAGTCTGCTCCGACAGCTTCAGAGATATGAGCGTAGCCATCCGCTTTCAAAGAGTGTATCAAGCCTCTATTGATCTGCGAGGTGAGCGCGGGTCCCTTGTAGATCAACGAACTATAAAGCTGCACAAGTGATGCTCCGGCTTTGACGCGGCGATATGCCTCCTCTGCACTGTCGATCCCTCCGACACTGATCAGTATCGTCTTGCCATAAAACTCTTTTCCTAAGGCACGAAACAGTTCATAGCTTTTCTCTTTGAGCAGCGCACCGCTGATGCCGCCGAAATCTTTGGCATTCGGAGTGAGCGAATAGTCAATGGTTGTATTCGTAGCGATAATTCCGCTCGCGCCAGCCTCGATCGCCACTTTACAAAGTGAAATGGCATCTTTCGCCTCCATATCCGGCGCTATCTTGAGCAAAATAGGCTTTTGCGTGATGCCTCTTGCCATCGTGAAAAGCGCCGTTATGAAGGCTTCGTTTTGCAAATCCCTCAGTCCCGGTGTATTGGGCGAAGAGATATTGATGACGATATAACTCCCCTCATCTTTAAATGCCCTGATAAGCGTCTCATAGTCGCTCAACGCTTCACTCTCGGGCGTTATTTTATTTTTACCGATATTGATACCGATAGGGTAGTCAAAGAAGTAGAGTTTCTTGAGCTTTCGGAGCATATAGTAACTCCCTTTATTATTGAAGCCCATTGCATTTTGGATCGATTGCTCCTCTATCAGACGAAAAAGTCTAGGCTTGCTATTGCCCTCTTGCGGTTTTGGTGTCACCGTACCTATCTCGGTAAATCCGAAACCCAAAGCCGGAGTAGCGAGAATATACTCTCCATTTTTATCAAAGCCGGCACCTAGACCTACAGGATTGCTAAATGTTTGACCAAAAAGCTCTTGAGTCAATATCGGATGAGAGACAAAATTCTTCTCTTTGATACATCGCATGAGAGGCGTGCAGCCGCCCAGCGCCCTTAGACCAAAACCGACCAAAGTATGCGCACACTCCGGATCTAGCTTGAATAGTATTTTTTTGATATTTTCGTAAGCAAAAAGAGACAATGAAAGCTCCCAAATTTATAGTATGGAATATTATATCCAAATTATCATTAGCGGCGAGCCAAGGTTAAAAAAAGTAGTGCAGCGCCAAGGTTGCTCC
>DZAQ01000030.1:0-8805 GCA_022729615.1 Sulfurovum sp. | reverse complement strand
TGCATCCATCCGCCTGACAACCCGAGATAGATGCGACCCTTTCCGCCCAAAAGTCCTGCGATCACAGTTCTATCTGCCTCTATCAAAAAGGCTTTATACTGGTCAGAATTACCCTCAACTGCAAAAATAGTTCGCCAAAGAGAGTTTTGAAAACCGAGCCGGAGTCCGCCTGTTCCGCTATTATTTAGCCCACCGAGATAGCTTCCGGTCAAGCCGACAAACATATACTGCTCTGCCTCTACCTCTTCGGCAGTCCCAGGCAAATAGACTTGATCATCAGCCCTTGCATCCGGCTGCGAGAGAGCAAACACTAAGAGTGAAATTCCTATCAAAAGTAATCGCTTCATCCTATATCCTTTTATATTTTTTCCCATGCCGTCCCCTCAGGGAAATCCATAATCGCAACACCAAGTCTGATAAGCTCCTCCCTCAAGGTATCAGCAGCGGCAAAATCTTTCTCTTTTTTGGCGCCTGTACGCATCTCGATGAGCTTTTCAATCTGCAATTTTAATTCCGGCTCAACTCCCAACTGAAAATACTCAAATGGGTCTTTCGCACCAAATCCCAACAGCGCATCGATCAATTCGATATTGGCAAGTATCTCCTTCTTGAGCGCCTTATCTTTGGGGTTTGCATCCAGCTTTTCGTTGCTTTGCGCCACCATTTCATCTACTACAGAGAGTGCTACAGAGATATTGAGATCATCTGCCATGGCATCCAAAAGCCCTTTTCTGAAATCAACGGACGGCAGTGAAGCGGTTGCAGGGAGAATCCTCTTTTTGAGCCGATAGAGCTTATCAAGGCGTTTTTTGAGGGCAAGCAGATCCTCTTCATTGAAATTGAAGTCATTGCGATAGTGCACCGAGATGAGATAGTATCGCAAAATCTCCCCATCATAGGATGCCAACGCATCTTTGAGGAAAAAACTATTGCCAAGCGATTTACTCATCTTTTCGCCGTCGATCTGAACAAACCCATTATGCATCCAGTATTTTGCAAGCTCATGACCTGTAGCGCACCGACTCTGTGCCGCTTCGTTTTCGTGGTGCGGAAAGAGCAGATCTGCGCCCCCGCCATGGATATCTATCGAATAGGAGTCCGTACCGCAAAAGTGTTTTTCGATCATAGCAGAACACTCGATATGCCATCCGGGACGCCCAGAGCCTAAATGTGTATCAAAACAGATCTCATCACCCTCACCGCATGCTTTCCAAAGAGCAAAATCTTTTGGATTTCGTTTTTCACCCACATGATCGATCCTGCTCTGCGCCTCCTCATCATCACCCACACGATGAGAGAGAGACCCATATTGCGCATCTTGACTCGTTGCGAAATAGACATCGCCGCTAGCGATCTGATATGCAAAACCACCCTCTATAAGTTTGGCGATCATCCCTTCGATCGCATCAAGCGACTCCGTTGCTTTGGGTTCTATATCACTTCTGCAAATCCCAAGCGCATCCATCTCTGCCTGATAACGATCGATATAATACTCGGTTATCTCTCGCATGCTTCGACCGCTCTCTTTGACTTTTTTGATGATCTTATCATCAATATCGGTGAAGTTTTTTGCCATTGTGACCTTATAATCAAGCTGTCGCAATGTCCGCGCAAGCAGATCAAAACTCAAAGCGCTTCTGGCGTGTCCAAGATGCGCATCATCATAGACTGTCGGTCCGCACACATAGATCGAAGCCTCTTTTTCTCTGATTGGCTCAAAAAGAACTTTTTTCTTTTGGACGCTATCATAAATATACATTCATTTACCTACTTTTGATCTCTTCTTTTGCTCTGCACACCATCGCCTCAAGGGCTACACTTTAGATTTTTGATAAAAATAGTTTGTAGCCTCGACAAAGCCGTCCACGCTTCCGCAATCAAACCGTTTGCCTTGAAATTTATACGCGATCACCATCCCCTTTTTGGCTTGATGGCACAGTGCGTCCGTGATCTGCAACTCACCGTTTTTGCCGGGTTTTGTCTGTTCTATCACCCGAAAGATATCCGGAGTCAAAATATATCTCCCGATAGCGGCGAGATTGGAAGGGGCGCTCTCGATATCCGGCTTTTCGACCATATTGGAGACCATATAGACACCCTCCTCTATCTCTTTGCCTTCGATGATACCATATTTATTGACATCCTCTTTGGGCACCTCCATGGTTGCAACGATACAGCATTTATATTTATTGTAGAGCTCCACCATCTGCTTGAGCACGCCGTCACCGTCCGGATTGACGCACAAATCATCTGCAAGCACTACAGCAAAGGGATTTTGATCTCCTACAAGCACCTTGCCCTTGTAGATGGCATCCCCCAACCCCTTCATCTCATTTTGACGGGTATAGGTGAAGGTGCACTCATTGATAAGTTTGCGTATATCTACGAGGAGCTCCTCTTTTGGAGTGCCTTGGATCTGATGTTCAAGCTCATAGGAGATATCAAAATGATCTATGATCGCCCGCTTTCCGCGACCCGTGATCACCGCCATCACATCACACCCGGCCTCCATCGCCTCCTCAACACCATATTGAATCAACGGCTTATTGAGGATAGGCAGCATCTCTTTTGCCATCGCTTTGGTTGCCGGCAAAAACCGTGTACCGTATCCCGCTGCAGGAAATATGCATTTTGTGATCATCTTTCTTCCCTCTCCTCTGTAGTATTATTGCAATAATTTAAATCTAAAAAGTATAGCATTTGGAGTTTGACAATTACCTTGCTCTTCCCTCATTGGCTTGAACATCAAAACTCTCCTGAAGTATCTCCAACTCATGCGAAACCCTGCTGATCGATTCCCCGTATTTCATAAATTGATCATAGATATTTTCCATTGCAGAGGCGAGAGATTGCGCCAAGTCATAGTTGCGCTTCTCTTCATTGTCTAGAAAAATATTTCGAAATACCAAAAAGAGAGTTGACGGACCGACCAATATTATCCGCTTTGCATGCGCATGGTCATAGAGTCTGCTTTGGTTTGCTATCGCACAAAGCAATGCCTCCTCGTCAGGCAAAAGCATCCAAACATATTGATCCTCTCCGATGCCTTGTGAAAGCATATCTATATACTCTTGAAGCGACTGCAAAAATACTCCCAATGCGGTCTCTTTTTTTGATCGTATAGACTTATTGTAAAGCTCAAAATTATCTATCGTATAGGCTGCATCGATCAAAAGAGTTTGCTCGTCAGGCAGCAGAAAATCAAATCTCTCTTTTCTTTTTGGCTGCTCTGCGTCTTCCGCCAAATCCTTTGGCTCCTCGCTTGTCTCCTCAATACCGGCTAACTGCGCAAGATATTCGACGATTTTACTGCCAAGAGAGTCGAGATCCTCTTCATCTTTTAGCTGCTCCTTGATCGCCAAAATATCTTCGGCGATCTTTTGATAGAGCGCTGCATTGGCGATGGCATCATCATGCAGATTTCTTGTTTGCCTCAAACTCTTTTGATACCCGAAAAGAACCTCATGCTGATATTTGGATATCTCATCCCCCAAAGGCTCGATCAGCAAAGAGACCGGCTTCTGGCGTATTGTCTCAAAATAGTGATGATTTTTTTCAAAAGCAGCATCGGCAACTTGTCTCATTTCTCTCAACAGTTGCGGTCTGTTTCCCTGCAGGGTCATGAGTTTTTCATAAATTCGCCGCTCCTGCTCGCGCACCTTATGGAGTATCTTGGTATTTTCAGATCGAAATTGACTGCTCTCTTCGACCAAAATCTCATTGCGTTTTCGCAAACCTCTATACTGAGATGAAAGGGCTTGGAACTCTTTCATATGGAGTTCAAACTTTTCAATCGATTTTTTTTCTCTCTCTTCGAGCAGATTCATCTTCTCTTGCATCTTGAAGATGAGCTCTTTTTTGGACTTGAGCAGCAGTTTCGTCTCATTGAAACTCTGCAGCTCCTGCTCTAGCGCATCATCTTTGAGCTGTATCTCTTTGAGGAGATCTTGAAGCAGACCGATCTCTCTATTTTTTTCACTATCAATCTCTTTTGCTTCTGCCAAAAGCTCTTTTAGAGACCTGATCTGACTTATAAACACGATCACCAGCAGCGTAATCGCCAAAATAACTGCGATCAGAATACCGACAAAAAAGGGAAGTTGCGACGGATCAGAAAAACTTTCAAGCAGCCACTTCATCATCACCCACCCACCATATCGTAAGATTCAGGATAACTGCACTGAAGCTTGGTATCATCCATCTTATTTGGGCTGTATTTCATTTGTGAAAGGATTATAAGAACATTATTATCCAGCTCATCACGATAGGCGATACGGCTCAGTTCCCCTCTGTTGTTGACCTGAATCGTATAGCTAATACCCTTATATTTAGCAATATAAACTGTTTTTCGGTACGGTTTGGCATTTTGGACTATCGCCGGAAGATTGAGTCCCTTATCGACAATATAGGTTGCGACCTGCTCCAAATCGTGATTGACAATTTCAATTTTTCTAGCATCCGAACAGACATCTTTTTTTGTAGGCGTATCATAACGCCACTTGAAATGATCCGGAGTTGAGTACTTTACTTCACCTTGATAGCGTATCGTCTTGTTGGCATCGTTTGTGAGCGTCTGAGTAAAATCAGCTTCGAAGCTTACGGGGAGCGTGATAGAATCCTCCGCATACAATAATACTCCACTCATAAATATCCAGAGCGGATAGAGTAATTTTCTTACCAATTGAACCCTTCTTGTCGAAAAACTGACTCTATTTTACTCTAAAATGAGTTAACTCTCAATGAATCCAAACGAGTATCAACAAGCCTTATAGTAGATTTCGGTAAAATATTTCACAAAATATTTAGAATCTTTTGAGAGCTACGCCACTTCAACAAAATTCTTTATTTAATTCACTGACCAACAGGACCAACAAAAGATGTTCACTGCTATCACAAAAATTTTCGGTTCCGCCAATGACAGACTTGTCAAAAAATATCTCAAACATGCCAAGCAGATCAACAAGCTTGAAACAATGTATGAGACAATGAACGATGAGGCATTGCAAGAGGCTTTTGCGAAAATCAAACAAGAGGTAACAGAGGGAAAACGCACGCTTGAAGATATACTCAACGACTCTTTTGCTATCACAAGGGAGGCATCCAAGCGAGTACTCGGTCTGCGCCATTACGATGTGCAGCTCGTCGGGGGGATGGTGCTTCATGACGGCAATATAGCCGAGATGAAAACCGGTGAAGGAAAAACTCTTGTAGCGACACTCGCCGTCGTCCTCAATGCCATCTACGGCAAAGGCGTCCATGTGGTTACGGTAAATGACTATCTTGCCCAACGAGACGCTGAGGATATGGGCAGACTCTATGAATTTTTGGGCTACACCACAGGCTGTATCACAGCCGATGTCCGCGATGAAACGGCACGAAAAGCACAATATGCATGCGACATCACCTATGGCACAAATAATGAGTATGGATTTGACTATCTCAGGGACAATATGAAGGTAAGAGCAGATCAAAAGGTTCAAAGAGAGCGCCACTATGCGATTGTAGATGAAGTTGACTCCATTCTCGTCGATGAAGCGAGAACACCCCTCATCATCTCCGGTGCAGCGCATAGAGATACCGGCAACTATCCTCGCGCGAACGAGATCGCCAAGCAGATGATCAGAGGCGAAAAGCAGGAGACAAGAGCCGGCGAACCGGAGATCACCACAGGCGACTTCATCGTCGATGAAAAAAACAGAACCGTCATTATGACCGAACAGGGTCTCGAAAAAGCCCAAGAGCTCTTCGCGGTCGGCAATCTCTATAGTCTCGAAAATGCTGTTCTCGCCCACCATCTTGACCAAGCGCTCAAAGCGCACTATATCTTTGAAAAAGATGTTGATTATGTGATCGCAAACGGTGAGATAGTCATCGTCGATGAATTTACCGGACGACTCTCCGAGGGACGAAGATATAGCGAAGGTCTCCACCAAGCCATCGAAGCCAAAGAGGGTGTAGCCATCCAAGAGGAGTCTCAAACACTTGCTGAAATCACCTATCAAAACTACTTCAGAATGTACGAAAAACTCGCCGGTATGACAGGTACTGCACAAACAGAAGCTACGGAATTTGCGCAGATCTACAACCTCGATGTTGTCTCTATCCCTACCAATGTGCCGGTCATCAGAATTGACAAAAACGACCTTATCTACAACACCGAAAGAGAAAAACTCAATGCTGTCGTCAAAAAGGTCAAAGAGCTCCATACAAAAGGCCAGCCTGTTCTCATCGGTACTGCCTCTATCGAAAAAAGCGAAATGGTACACGAAAGACTTAAAGAGGAGAAGATACCGCACAACACCCTCAATGCCAAAAATCATGAATATGAGGCGCAGATCATCATGAATGCGGGTCAATTGGGCGCCGTCACAGTCGCGACCAATATGGCAGGTCGAGGGGTCGATATCAAGCTCGGTGAAGATGTTCTTGCGCTTGGCGGTCTTTATATCCTCGGTACCGAGCGGCATGAGAGCCGCCGTATCGACAATCAGCTTCGAGGTCGAAGCGGCAGACAGGGCAATCCGGGAGAGAGCCAATTTTATCTCAGCCTAGATGACAATCTTCTTAGGATTTTTGGCGGTGAAAGGATCAGAAATATCATGAGCCGCTTAGGTGTCGAAGAGGGAGAGTATATTGATTCAAAGATCGTCACCAAAAGCGTAGAGAAGGCACAGAAAAAAGTTGAAGGGATGCATTACGAATCAAGAAAACATATTCTTGAGTACGATGATGTCGCCAATCATCAGAGAAAAGCGATCTATGCGTTTCGAAATCAACTTCTCGATCCCGAGTATGACCTTGCCTCCAAAATCAAGGAAAATAGAGCTGAATATATCAACCATCTCTTGGCTGAAAGTGAGATATTTGAAAGCGCGCAAAAAGAGGATTTCAATATCAAGAAACTGTCTGATCTCATCAAGGCAGAGCTCAACATTGCGGTCGAAACTTCAGTTTTGTCGGGCAAAGATCAAAATGAGATTTATGAGACCCTCACTCAATTGCTTGAAGAGCAGTATGAGGAGAAGATGTCTGCCATCCATCCTGCTCAGCGCAATGAAATTGAGAGTATTCTCTACCTCAGAGTTCTTGATCCCGAATGGCGAAATCATCTCTATGAGATGGATGTCCTCAAGACAGGTATCGGATTGCGCGGATACAACCAAAAAGATCCTCTTACGGAGTACAAGCAGGAGAGCTATAGACTCTTTCAAGATTTGATACTGCGCATCAAATACGAAGCGATCAAACTGCTGCATCTTGTCCAGTTTGATTTTAGGAGTGAAGCAGAGGAGCATGAAGCAATCGAAGAGATCAAAGATACGATGGAAACCTCTGCAGAATCGACTCACCTCAACCAATCTTTTGAAGAGGGTATGATCGAAAATCCGATCCCCAATACACCATTTGACTCCAAAAAACCGAAACGAAACGATCCATGCCCCTGCGGAAGCGGACAGAAATATAAAAATTGCTGCGGTACCAGCGGACCCAAAAAGGGGCTTCTCGCCTAAATGAGTCCAAACTCCCCCAAGAAGAGATTTCTTCATACTATCATCAAACACTACCTCAGATACGATAGGGAAAATCCATTCATCTTCATCTCCGCCCTGCTAGCCTTTTTGGGCATCACTGCCGGTGTTATGGTTTTGATGCTCGCGATGGGCATCATGAATGGTACACAAAAAGAGTTTTCGCAGAGGCTTTTCGTGATGAACTATCCCCTCACGATCCTTCCGCTTGACAAAGATGTGATCAATGAAACACTTCTTCACAAGCTGCAAAATCAGTTTCCGGATCTTCAAATAAGCCCCTACTACTCTACTCAAGTAATCAGCAAAAATGATGGTTTTGTGGAGGGGAGTCTTCTGTACGGGGTCGATTTCCAAAAGGAGCGAGCCATCAATCCTGTTTTTGCCAAGGCGGGCGGAGATGGCAATGGAACATTCAAGGTCATAATCGGGGATTCATTGGCTGACGAGATGGATCTTGATATCGGCGGCAAGATCACCCTCTATTTCTCTGAACAGCAGGCGATAGGCTTCGCTACTATGCCGCTGCAAAAACGGTTTGAAGTGGACGCTATCTTTGACTCCGGTCTCAAAGCCTATGACAAAGCGATCATCTATACCACACTTGAAGCCTTCGAGAAACTTCTTGATCGCAAAGCCAAAATCTATGACGGACTGCATATATACTCCGAAAAGCCCTTTGATGATATCAAGGCGATAGAGAAAATTTTGCCTCAAAATGCTTTGGTAGAGGGGTGGTGGCAGCAAAACGGAAGCTTTTTTGCCGCGATGGAGATGGAGAAAAAGGCTCTCTTTTTGGTCTTGCTTCTTATCATACTTGTTGCCTCCCTCAATATCATCTCCTCGCTTCTGATGACTGTCATGAGCAGACGAAGCGAAATAGCGCTTTTGCGTACTTTGGGAGCCACACATCAAGAGATCAAGGCGATTTTTTTTCGGCTAGGGATCATCATCGGTTTTGGCGGAATGGCTGCCGGGACACTTCTGGGTCTTTTGGGCATATGGATACTCAAAACATTTGATATTATTTCACTGCCTGAAGATGTCTATGGAACCAGCAAGCTTCCGGTTGATCTTACACTGAGCGATTTTGGGTTGATCATCGCGGGTACGACACTCATCATCACTCTTTCCTCCTTCTATCCGGCAAAAAAGGCTGCACAAACCGATCCGCTTACCGTCTTGCGCAACGAATAGTCCTATTTTGATACCGCCCCAAATTTCGTATAAATGCTAAAATTCCAACTTAGACGAACTTCTTTCAACGCCAAGAATG
>DZAQ01000138.1 GCA_022729615.1 Sulfurovum sp. | reverse complement strand
ATTTGTCATTGCGAGCGAAGCGTGGCAATCTAGTTTTTAGAGGCACCTTTTAAAGAGTCAAGAGTTTCTCTTGGCTCTTTTATGAGGATAGAGATATTCTTTGCGAAGTTTTTCTCTATCTTCATAGCAAACACAAAGAGTTCAGTCGATCTGATTTTATCTCTAAAAAAAGGAACAGTATGCTGGATAGATTGTTTAAGCCGCTCTCTTATTTCGCCTCTTGGATGGTTTTGGTCATTCTTGTTGCGGTGATGGGAACGCTCTACTTTTATGCACAAGATGCCATCGCTCAATTTGGATTTTGGGATTTTGTCAGCGGCTCAAAGTGGGTATCTGACGAAGAGGGAGATGGCGGGGTATTTGGCGGATTGATCCCGATAGTCGGTACATTTTTGTCAACAGGCATAGCGATGCTCCTTGCTGTCCCTATAGCGATGGGAATCGCAGTATTTTTGACAGAAATCGCACCGGAGCAGCTCAAGGCTCCAGTGGGGGTCGCAGTCGAGTTTTTGGCAGCAATTCCAAGTATTATTTACGGTATGTGGGGGCTCTTTTATCTCGGGCCTATTATGCAGAGTCTTTTTGGCGGACAAGGTACATCGCTTTTGACTGCCGGAGTAGTGCTGGGGATCATGATCATTCCTTTTATGGCAGCGATCACGAGAGACTCGATGAATACGACCCCTGCGATCCTCAAAGAGTCGGCATACGCACTTGGCGCTACAAGATTTGAAGTTATCAAGGATATTATTTTTCCATATGCCAAGCAGGGGATTATCGGCTCCATCATCCTCTCTTTGGGACGCGCATTGGGTGAGACCATGGCGGTTGCATTCCTCATCGGCGGGGTGATCAGGTTCGCAAAATCACCGACCGATCCGACCATCTCGATACCAGTATTGTTGGCAAATAACTTCGCAGAAGCGGGAGAGCTTGAGCTTTCGGCGATGTTCTACCTAGCGCTTATCCTTTTTGTGATCAGTTTTGCTTTGATCGGTATAGCCAAATTCTTCTTTCTTAGCGCGCCTAGCACGCCCAAAAAAAAAGGATCCTCAAGAGGTATATTTGGCAGATTGGCAAAAGCCAAAACAGCATCTTTGGAGAAACAAAATGCATAGATTTTTTCTCAATAAACTCATTATGGTTCTCTCTACATTCGCAGCCGTTATCGGGCTTGGTTTTTTGCTCTGGATATTGACAACACTCTCTATCAAGGGATTTGAAAGTATCAATTGGGCGATCTTTACGCACGACCTTGTAGAGAAGGGGCTTCTCAATGTCATCGTCGGACAGCTCATTATGGCGGGGATCGCTACTTTGATCGGCGTACCGATGGGGATGATGGCGGGAATCTATCTGAGGGAGTATTCGTTCGGATCAAGATTTTCTGACATCATCCGCAATCTGAGCGATGTTATGATGTCAGCTCCTTCAGTCATCATCGGCGTATTTATCTACGGTATATTTGTAGCCCCTTTTGGCAGCTTCAATGGCTGGGCAGGCGCATTGGCACTCTCCATCATGATGATACCGATCATTGTGAGTACGACCGATTCGATGCTTTCGCTTGTACCGCAAGAGCTGCGCGAAGCGGGGATCGCACTCGGAGCATCCAAGGCGCAGGTTATCAAGGATATTGTTTTAAAATCTGCAAAAATCGGACTCATTACCGGAGTGCTTTTGGCATTTGCGAGAGTTGTCGGCGAGACGGCGCCGCTGCTTTTCACCTCATCGAATAATGACTATTTCATGCTCAATCTCAATGATCCGTTCCCGTCTTTGACGGTAAGTATCTATCAGTTGGCCACTTTCCCTGATGAGACCAGTCAGGGATTGGCTTGGGCAGGCTCGGTTATATTGACGCTGATGGTACTCTTTATCAATCTTACGACACGGTATATCTTTAGACAAAGGAAGGCAAAATGAGTCAAAATGTAATGGAAGTAAAGGATTTTTCTTATACCTATCCAGGTGCGCCGGCCCCGACGCTCAAAGGGATAAGTATGCCTATAGAACAGAATAAAATCACAGCGCTGATCGGACCGAGCGGCTGCGGTAAATCTACACTGCTTCGTGCCATGAACAGGATTCATGATGTCTATCCCGGCAATACTTATGCAGGAGAGATCAATCTGCGCGATCAAGAGACTGGAACAATGGAGAATATTTTGGATCTCTCGAAAGAGAATGATTTGATCCGTTTGCGTCAGCGAGTCGGGATGATATTCCAAAAGCCTACCCCGTTTCCTATGAGTGTTTTTGACAATGTCGCGTATGGATTGAGATTGCAGGGGAAAAAAAGCAAAAGTGAGCTTGAAGGGTTGGTAGAGGAGGCGCTCAAAGGCGCCGCGATATGGAATGAGGTCAAAGATAGGCTCAAAGATAATGCTATGGGGCTCAGCGGAGGACAGCAGCAACGACTGTGTATCGCCAGATCTGTTGCGGTGAAGCCGGATATTTTGCTTTTTGATGAGCCGACATCCGCGCTTGACCCTATCTCCACCGGCGCTATCGAGGAGTTGATAACAGAACTCAAGACAAAAATCACTATCGCGATCGTAACGCACAATATGCAGCAGGCAAGCAGATTGAGTGACTATACAACCTTTATGTATCTTGGAGATATCATAGAGTTTGATGAGACGGAGAAGATATTTCTCAACCCGTCGCAGAAGCTTACGGAAGAGTATATTACGGGTAGATTTGGTTGATAGCGCGGGTTTCGCGAGGGCGATAATGAAGCAAAAAAGGAGCAAAAATGTTACAAAGCAATATGGATAAAATCGATGAAGTCAGAGAGAGAAGCGGGGAGATTTTGAATAGTCTTTTGCATTCCCAAAGGCTTATGCTCGAAGCGTTGGAGGATTGTGACGACAGTAAATATGATGCCTCTATGATGCCACTGGATGGACTTAGCGAGAAAATAGAGGAGATAGACCAGCTTATCTTGACTATCATGGCACGCTACAGTCCTGAAGCCAAAGACCTCAGGGAGATGGTAGCTTTTTTGAAGATCACGGATGCTATGCAGCGTATCGCGACCAACGAAAAGAACTATATCAAAAACATGGAAATCTGCAGACCGGAACTCCATCCGGAAATGAAAGAGATCATCACCACTTCACTCTCTATCAACCGCTGCACGATCAAAGCGCTAGAGTATGCGGTAGAGATGATTCATGAAAAAGAAGATAGAGATAGACTCAAAGAGCTTGAGAGCAAGATCAAAGTCGAAGCTAGCAAGACGGATGATATCTATAGTATGATCGAAAAAGAGCTGCTTCAAAACATGAAGATCGAATGTTTGGTGGATGATGAGCATATTACCTTGATG
>DZAQ01000137.1:1767-3335 GCA_022729615.1 Sulfurovum sp. | reverse complement strand
ACAATGCAAACTAACCCCACCCCGCTAGAGAGCTTCATCGGCTACAAAGCAGATACGGGGATGCAGTGCGGCAATTACTCCATCGATATCCCTCCTCTGAATGAAGGGGAACAATACCGCTTCCACTTCGATGCTACGGCGTGCGTCGGATGCCGTTGTTGTGAAGTGGCGTGCAATGAGCAAAATAACAACCCAAGCGATATCAAATGGCGCCGTGTGGGCGAGATGGAGGGAGGGAGCTTCCCTGATACTCTGCTGCTCTTTAACTCCATGAGCTGCAACCACTGCATCGATCCCGCCTGCCTCATCGGATGCCCCACCAACAGCTATATCAAATTTGACAACGGTATCGTTTTTCACGACGATCCCAGCTGTATCGGGTGTCAATACTGCACATGGAACTGCCCCTACGGTGTCCCCACCTACCACGAAGAGCGCCACATCGTCACCAAATGCCATATGTGCCACGAACGCCTAGCCGTTGGTCAAAGTCCTGCCTGTGTTCAAGCCTGTCCCAGCGGCGCTATCGAGATCGAAGCGGTCAACATTGCCGATTGGATTGCCAAAGATATGGAATCAAACGGAAATATGCCCCACCTCCCGGATGCACGGCTCACTAACTCCACCACCCGTTTTACATTGCCAAAAAATATGCCAAACAGCATGACCAAAGCCGATGAGCACCACCTCAAACCTGCCCACCCTGAACTGCCATTGGTCTTTATGACCGTACTCACCCAAATATCGCTTGGGGCATTTGGAGCATTGGTACTAGGTGATATTCTCTCACTGTTTGGCTTTTATGAGCCCAATTTTATTCTTGCCTTTTTAGCATTAGTACCTGCCGCTCTGGGTCTGCCTCTCTCCGCGCTTCATCTGGGACGACCGCTCAAAGCGATGATGGCGATGAAAAACTGGCGTACCAGCTGGCTGAGCCGTGAAGCGATCGCCTTAGGCACTTTTACCGGGATGATGAGTATCAATGTAGCATTTTATATTTTCGATATTTCAACACCTCTGCGCCTGATTTTTGAGCTCCTGACATTGGCTATCGGTCTGTACGGCATCCACGCCCAAGCGATGATCTACCGCATTCCCGCCCGTCCGGCATGGGATAGGGTGAGCACCAATCGCAAATTTTTCGGAACTGCCTATGTCGGCTTTCTCATGGTTGCCACTTTCTTGGTATTATCGGGACATTATCAATCCGCCATCCCCTTGGTAAGTCTTGCGATGATCGCAGCCGTAGTTCACGGATTTTTTACCATCGAATCTTACAAAGAGCTCAAAAACAGCGCTGTTCCAGAATTGCAAAAAAGCTTTCAATTGTATCGAGAATATTTTTCTCAAAAACACAAAATACGCACTCGATTGTTCATGATTGGCGCCCTATTGCTCCCTCTTTTAAGTACACTTTTTATCACCACCAACAGTACCGTATTGGGATGGGCACTTTTGGTGCTAGCTTTTTCGTTCGCCTTTTTGAGCGAACTGATCGATCGGTTTTTGTTTTACACCACAGTTGTCCCCCTCTCTATGGCGGGTGGATTTTTCGTCGGGACACAGAG
>DZAQ01000137.1:0-1667 GCA_022729615.1 Sulfurovum sp. | reverse complement strand
ACACCACAGTTGTCCCCCTCTCTATGGCGGGTGGATTTTTCGTCGGGACACAGAGGCACTAATTTCCGTCATCCTCGGAGCGGAAATGATGATACGATACAAAGGATTTAAAATGTTCACCACCATCAAAAATTTTCTCGGGCTAGATATCAAAGCCTCCAAATACGCCTTGGCGGATGATCCGATGTTCGGACGCATCAGCGATGCCAAAAAGCCTGATAAATGGGTCTTTTCCACCTGTGGCTATTGCGGTGTGGGGTGCGGACTATACATAGGTGTCAAAGACGGCAAGGCGGTTTATACCAAAGGCAACAGTGCTCACAGTGTCAACATGGGGACATTGTGCCCCAAAGGGTTGAGTGAACACGAAATGCTTGTCTCTCCAAATCGTATCCTCTCCCCACAGATCCGCAAAGGGGGAAAACTTGTAAAAGCCTCATGGGATGAAGCCTTTACCAAAGTTGCCGATACATTCAAAGAGATAGCGCAAAAACACGGCTCACAAGCGATCGGCGTCATCTCTACAGGGCAACTGCTTACCGAAGAGTTTTACACGCTGGGTAAATTCGTTCAACTTGGGCTTCGCACCAACAACTATGACGGGAACACGACGCTGTGTATGGCATCAGCGGTTATGGGTTATAAACAATCCCTTGGCTCTGATGGTCCTACAGGGTGTTATGAGGATTTTGAAGCTGCCAATGTCATCGTCTTGGTCGGTGCCAACATTTCTGACAATCACCCTATCCTCAAACTCCACATCGCCAAAAATCCCCACAATCCCAAGATCATCGTCATCGATCCACGCAAATCCAAAACCGCCCAAATGGCAACTACTTATCTCCCCGTCAAACCCCGCACCGATTTGGCGCTCTTCAACGGATTAGCCTATATCATCCTCGAGCAAGGGTGGGAAAACATGGCTTATCTCAAAGAGAATGTCACAGGATTGGGAGAGTTGCGCAAACATCTCCAAAACTACCCGCCCCAAGAGGTCGCCAACATCACCGGTATCGATGTCAAATCCCTCTATGAGCTTGCACGCCTCTATGCCTCTAGCGAAGCGGTTTTGAGCGCATGGACGATGGGGGTCAATCAATCCTACATGGGTACCGATACCGTCAGCGCCATCAACAATCTTCATCTCCTCACAGGTCATATCGGACGCCCCGGCGCTGCGCCGTTTTCTATCACAGGTCAATGCAACGCTATGGGGACACGAGAGACAGGGTTTACCTCTTCTCTGCCTGGATACCGCAACTTTGGAGATACACAAGCGGCATTAGAGTATGCAAACATCGTCAATGTCCCGCTGGATATTATCCCCGTCTCTCGTGGCTATAAATACGGTGAGATCATCGAAGCCATCGAACGAGGAGAGATCAAAGCGCTGTGGGTCGTCGCCACCAATCCGCTGGTGAGTTTTGTCAACCAAGACCGCCTGCGCAAAGCGTTCGCCAAGCTTGAACTCCTTGTTGTCCAAGACGCCTTTATGTCTGACACCGCACAGCTCGCCGATGTGGTATTTGCCGCAGGGACATGGGGCGAAAAAGAGGGAACCTACACCAACTCCGAGCGCCGATGCAACCGTGCCAACAAAGCCATCGAACCGCCCCAAAACGCCAAGGCAGATTTTGATATTTTTCTCGAATTTAGCGGTTATTTTG
>DZAQ01000029.1 GCA_022729615.1 Sulfurovum sp. | reverse complement strand
GATTTCGCTCTCCACCATCGCATCGATCATCCTGACATAGAGATCATTGATAAGATTTGGCGAAAGTCCCAGAGAGATCGCTTGAGACCTGACGCGTGAGATGACATCGCGCACTCGATCTTCCGCCTTCACCTCTTCGATAGAGTTTTTGAAGTGAGCTATCTGCTTGATATAGGCATTGCGTTTGGCAATGAGTGTTACAATATCACTATCGAGCTTGTCGATCTCCGCTCTCGCCTCTTCAAGCGTTTCGCATTTTTTTATCTCCACCGTTCTCTCCTTGCATCAACCATTTATAAAGTTCACAGAGTCATTATAGCCAATTTATACAAATCGGGCAATCAAGATCGAATGAATTTAAAATAATGGTGCTAAAAACTAGATTGCCACGCTTCGCTCGCAATGACAAACTCCCGTCACTGCGAGGCTTTGAAAAAGCCGTGGCAGTCTATCGATAGGCTTTTAGAGGTGCCTATAAGTTATAAATAAAGAGATGAGAGAAGGGGTGATGCCGCCCGAAGGCGGCAAAGGTAAGTTGTTTTATTCTACTTCGGCATCGATGACATCATCATCGGCTTTTTTCTCGCCGCCTGTTTGAGCGCCCTGCTCTTTGGCATAGACTGCCTCGGCAAGCTTATGGCTCTTCTCGGTCAAGACTTTGATCTTCTCTTCGACCTGCGCTTTTGTAGCCGAATCATCTTTGAGGATCGCCTCCACATCAGCGATCGCACTCTCAATGCCCGCTTTTTCACCCGCATCGAAATTATCACCGAGATCACTCAATGATTTTTTGGTCTGATGCACAAGCGCATCTGCTTGATTGCGCATCTCTACAACCGCCTTGCGCTCAGCATCTTCTGCCTTGTGCGCTTCGGCATCCTGCACCATCTTTTCGATCTCTGCATCGCTAAGTCCTGACGAACCGGTGATTTTGATCTCTTGTGATTTGCCTGTCCCTTTGTCTTGTGCAGAGACTGTCAATATCCCGTTCGCATCGATATCAAAGGTAACTTCGATCTGCGGCACGCCTCTTGGCGCAGCCGGGATATCACGAAGCTCGAACATTCCCAAAGATTTATTGTCTTTGGCAAACTCTCGCTCGCCCTGCAAAACATGGATGCTCACCGCAGGCTGATTGTCATCTGCCGTAGAGAAAACTTGTGATTTTTTCGCAGGGATCGTGGTCCCTTTTTCGATCACTTTGGTTGTCACACCGCCGAGTGTCTCGATACCCAAGCTCAGTGGTGTGACATCAAGCAAAAGTACATCTTTGACATCCCCCGCAAGTACCCCGCCTTGTATCGCCGCGCCAAGTGCGACAACTTCGTCAGGATTCACAGACTTGTTGAGCTCTTTGCCGAAGAATTTTTTGACCTCTTCTTGAACCAACGGAATTCTCGTAGAGCCGCCGACCATTACGATCTCTTTGATCTCATTTTTGCCAAGTCCCGCATCTTTGAGGACAGAAACGATGGTTTTGATAGTGCTCTCGACAAGATCAGAGATCAAAGACTCGAATTTCGCCCTTGTGATCTTTTGCACCAAGTGCTTCGGTCCGGTTGCATCTGCCGTGATAAACGGCAAATTGATCTCGGTCTCTGAAGCGCTGGAGAGCTCTTTTTTGGCTGTCTCTGCCGCATCTTTGAGTCTTTGGAGCGCCATAATATCCTTTTTGATATCGACACCAGTTTGGCTTTTGAACTCACCGGCAACAAAGTCGATCACTCTGTTATCGAAGTCATCTCCGCCCAAAAAGGCATCTCCGCCTGTGGACATAACCTCTACAACACCATCTCCCGTCTCAAGTACCGTGACATCGAATGTCCCGCCGCCAAGGTCATAAACAACGATCTGCTCGGCACTCTTTTTGTCCAAACCATACGAAAGCGCCGCGGAAGTCGGCTCATTGATGATACGAAGGACATTGAGTCCTGCGATAGTCCCTGCCTCTTTGGTCGCTTTTCGCTGCGCGTCATTGAAGTATGCCGGTACAGTGATGACAGTATCTGTCACCTTCTCGCCCAAATATCCCTCAGCATCCTCTTTGAGTTTCATCAAGATTTTTGCCGAAATCTCTTGAGGTGTGTAAGTTTTGCCTGCTATCTCTATCGCACACGCGCCGCTTCTGTCTATGATGTGGTACGGCAGGCGTGATTTCGCCTCAGCAGCCTTTGGCTCGTCACTCATAAGCCCCATGATCCTTTTGATAGAGTAGATGGTTTTTTCAGGGTTGGTGACTGCTTGTCTTTTTGCAGACTCACCCACCAGCACCTCGCCTTTGTCGGTATATGCTACGATAGACGGGGTTGTATTTTTCCCCTCTTTGTTGGCTATGATAGCGGCTTCACCTCTCTCATAGACTGCCATTGCCGAGTTTGTAGTTCCTAAGTCGATTCCCAAAACTTTTGCCATTTTTTATCCTTTTGTATTGATATATTGATTTTATTTGCAAGTGCTGACCATCGAAGGTCGGAGCACTCTCTCTTTGATCTTGTAACCCTTTTGGTGGGTCTGCACGATCTGCCCGCTTTCATGCCGGTCGCTCTCGATCTGCATGATCGCCTGATGGAGATTGGGGTCAAATTCCCCTTCGCATCCGATCTCGCAAATTGCGTTCTTCTCCAAAACTTTTTTGAGTTGTTCATAAGTGAGGAAGACACCCTCCTTCATCTTCTCAAGCACTTCGGATGAGTTGGATTCATCAGCGCTCGATATAGATGCCAATGCCTGCTCAAACGAATCAACGACACTGAGGATATCCCTCGCGAAATTCTCATTCGCAAAAGAGATAGCCGTGCTTTTATCTTTATCAAGGCGTTTTTTTGTATTTTCAAAATCAGCATGTGCTCTTAAATATCTGTCTTTCCACTCTTCTAGCTCTCTATGAGCCTCTTCTAGCGGATCATTTGCTGCATCTGCTTGGCTTTCGCCCTCTTGAGCTGCATTCTGAACCATCTCTTCTTGCTTCTCATCCATACGCAAACCCCTCCTCTTTTTGATTTTTCTCGATTTCGCATCTAATATTTTAAATGCCTAGAGTGATTATACAACATTGAGTTAAAGTTTGTCAAGTACAAATTGAATGAATTTATATATTTAACTTTAGTCTTATCGACTAAATGTTGATAGTTATCTTCCTTAATACCCAAAATAAAAAAAGCAAATTTAATATTCATTTTAACCAAATAGAGGTAAAATTAATTTAATGAGAAAAAATATCAAGAAGATAGATAATGAGAGTCGCGACATATAAATATCAGGATCATTGGGATCAGCCTTTCGACAAGAGTTTTAACTCCTCAAGGACAGCGGTTTTGCTCTTTTCGTCACTCAAAGAAGATGAGTTACGATCGGCGCTTGAGCCTCTTTATGAAGCCTATCCGGATGCACATATTGTCGGCTGCTCAACATCGGGCGAGATCTATAAGGATGAAATTTTTGATCACACGATCAGTGCAATGGTTTTAAAATTTGAAAAATCATCGATCGTCTCCGCACATATTGATGCCGATCTTGATGATGACGCCTATGAGATCGGCAAAAAACTTGGAGATACATTACAGGCAAATGAGCTGCGGCATCTTTTCGTACTCTCCGGCGGATGGCAATTTGACGGAACAAGGCTTGTAGAGGGCATCCAAAGCGCTCTGCCCATTGGTGTCACCATATCCGGAGGGGTTGCCGGAGATGATAGCGGCACAATGGAGAGCTGGGCACTCTACGGCAAAAATATTGGGCATGGCAAAATTGCTGCTTTGGCGTTTTTTGGAGAGTCCATCCATATCGGTACCGGATGCGAGGGGGGGTGGGACAAACTCGGTCTTGACCGCATAGTTACAAAAGCTGAAAATAAAAAGATTTTTACCCTAGACGATAAACCTGCGCTGAGTATCTACAAACTCTATCTTGGAGAAAAGGCGAAAGAGCTGCCCGGTTCTGCTCTTCTCTTTCCGCTGGCTATTCTCGACCAGGAGGGCAATCCAGCCAAAATACGCTCCGTAATCGATATCAACGAAGAGGAGCAGTCTCTTCTGCTCAACGACTCCTTCAAGGAGGGTGACCTTGTTTCGCTTATGTCCGGCAATCTCAAGAGGCTTGTGGATGGCGCTTACAATGCAGCAAGCAGGGCGAGCGCTTCACTTCCAAAGCAAAGTGAAGAGAGCGCCATAATTGCTATCAGCTGTATCGGAAGAAGACGGATGATGCAGCGCCGCACAGAAGAGGAGCTTATGGAGATCTCAGAGGTTTTTGATGACAAAACTCAAATGATTGGTTTTTACTCCAATGGAGAGATCTCTCCGGGACTTGAATCACTCTCTTCTTTGCACAACCAAACTATGACGATCACCCTTATTGGGGAGCAGACAGATGCATAGACTCCTCAAAAGACAGCTCGATCGGCTCCGAGTTCCGATAGAGAATGGGCGTATCAGCATCGATGCCCTTGATCAGAAAACACTTGATCAACTCCTATTGACAATAGAACAAACATACAACGATGACGAAGAGAGCTATAATCTACTGCAAAATTCTTTGAAAGTTTCATCAGCCGAGATGAGAGCGCTCTATGAGCAACTCCAAGTAAAGAGCCGAAAGCGGCTTGAAGCGGTTATCGCAGCCTCACCGGATCTACTTTTCTTGCTTGACAAGAATGGAGTATATCTCGATTGCTATACGACCGGCAAAGAGTACCTTCTCTATAAATCCATAGCGAAGATTACAAATCAGAGTATATTTGAAATTTTTGAGCCAGAACTTGCACTCAAATTTCATATACTTATCACCGAAGCTCTCACTACAGAAACTCTGCAGAGACTTGAATATAAACTTCTTATAGGGGATGAACAAAAGTATTTTGAGGCGCGGGTGATTCCCTCCGGTATTTTCGTAGATGGGCACAATACGGTTATCACTCTCGTCAGGGATATCACAAAAGACAAAGAACAAGAATATCTCTCTCGTCTCTCAAATATTGTATTTGAGGAGGCAACCGAAGGGATTATGATCTCAGATAGCGATCGTCGTGTTATGCGTGTCAACCCGGCAATGATTCATATTCTTGGAATACCCGAAAAGGATCTATTGGGTAAACATTCCGATTTTTTTTCTGCTCTCATCACCGCTGATGTCAAAACATCCATCGACACAGGGATGATCCAACAAGGTCACTGGCATGGAGAGATCGAAATCAAACATTCCCAAAAAGAATCTACTCTAGCTTGGCTCACTATGGATGCAGTTAAAAATGACCTTGGGGAGATCAGCAACTTCGTCTCTATGCTCACCAATATCTCTGAGCTTCAAGTCGTTCGTGATGAATTGAAATATTTGGCAACTCACGATGCACTTACGAAACTCCCCAATCGCACACTTCTTTTTGATAGACTCGAACATGCGATCGCCTCCTCGTATCGCACGCAAGAGATGGGAGCGCTCTGCTTTTTTGATATAGATCATTTCAAGAAGATCAATGATACCTACGGGCATGAGATCGGGGATAGTATCCTCCGGGAGTTTGCAAATCGGTTAACCTCTTCAATGAGGGCAAGCGATACCGTTGGAAGATTGAGCGGGGATGAATTTTTACTTATCATTAGTGGCGCTCAAAATATCGAGAGTATCACTCAAATAGCACAAAAACTCATCACACTCTTTGAAGCTCCCATTATTCTTGAATATTACGATATTAAAATATCCATAAGTATCGGCATTGCGCTCTTTCCTCATGATGGTTCTAGCCCTGAAGCGCTTATTCGCGCGGCAGACGATGCGATGTACCGTGCCAAACAGTCAGGACGAAACAACTTTCAATTTTACTCTGATGAGCTCTCATCACTCTCAAAAGAACACATAATGATCCGAGAGCAACTCGAAAAAGCTATCTTGGAAAATAGTTTTACACTCCTTTATCAGCCGCACTATTCACTTGAAGATGATTCCCTAAGAGGCATAGAGGTATTTTTGAGATGCACTGCAACGAAGATGCGAAACATCCCTATTTCTCGTGCCATTGCCGTAGCTGAGGAGAGTCAGCTTATCAATGCGATCGGGATTTTTGTACTTAATGAGTGCAGCAAACAGCTTGAGTACTGGCAAAGTATCACCAAGCAACCGATTCGATTGGTCATCAATCTCTCTCCGTATGAGTTGATCGGCACACAACTGACACAAAATATCAAAGAGAGTCTCGTCATGCATCAGATTGAACCCTCCATGATAGAGTTTGATATCACAGAAAAGACTCTTGCGCTCAAAAATAAAGTCATAAAGAAAAATGTTGATGAACTTTTTGCTCTTGGATGTCAGTTTTGTATCGATGATTTTGGTGTAGGCGATACATCTTTTGGAGATATCACTGACTATCATTTTCACAAACTCAAAATTGACCCGTCGCTCATTCGCCATCTTCCGGAAAATCCCAAAGATCAAGCTATCGTATCTGCCATCATTTCAATGGCAAAAAAGCTAGGATTGACTGTTCTTGCAGAGGGGGTAGAAAGTGAAGAGCAGGCTAATTTGCTCCGTGAACTCGAATGTGACGAAGCACAGGGGTATCTTTTCAACAAACCGCTCACGGCAGATGAGATTACACAAATAATTTTAGAAAATAAGAGTAGAGAAAAATAAGCGAGTGAAAGATTTGCAGTTTAAATAAGAGCAGATTGCCCAAAGACAATCTACGGTATTGGTTTTAGTTTCTGATGCCTAATGCTTCTTTGATAGCAGTGTAGCGCGCAAAGTCAACTTTGTGAAGATATCTCATCAATCTTCTTCTTTGACCGACAAGCTTCAAAAGACCAAGTCGTGAAGAGTGATCTTTTTTATTTATTTTGAGGTGTTCAGTCAAATATATGATTCTCTCTGTTGTAAGAGCTATCTGTACCTCTGTAGAACCTGTATCGTTCTCGCCTCTTGAATATTTTGCAATTATATCTTGCTTTTTCGCCTTATCCAAAGCCATTTTTTGACCTCCTGATCGGTATTTTGATATCATACGGCATCTTTTAAGAACGCTGTATTGGTTTTTGGAAAGGGAATTATATCAAAATAAAATAAAAATATGCTAAGTTTTGAACCATCAGCAGATTATCTCCGCCCTTCCCGCAAAAACATCAACATTTAATCAAATTAAGAGTAAAATACTCTTAATTTAATAGAACGGATACACAATTATGTTATTAACGCGCGCGAGCGAATATGCTCTCCTCTCTCTTGATGCTATACGAAAAACCGAAAAACCGGTTGGAGCGGAACAGCTTGCCAATGAACTCAATATCCCCAAAAGTTTTCTTGCCAAAATTATGCAAAATTTGGCAAAAGAGGGGATTCTCGAATCACGAAAAGGGGCTCAGGGCGGATTTATACTCGCCAAGAAATTAGAAGAGATCACACTCTATAGTATCATTGTCGCAGCCGAAGGCAAACCCCCTGCCGTGCTTGACTGTACACACTATATAGATTCATGCCCCAACGGAAGTATCGGAACATGCTCTATTTCGCCCTTTTTATATCGATTCCAAAACAAAATTGATCTCTTTTTGAACAATTTGACACTCAAGGATATTCTCTAATGAGCCATTTTTACCACCTCTCACACATTGATTTGGATGGATACGGATGTCAATATCTCACAAGCCATTGCTTTGAAGATATCGAGTGCTACAATGCCAATTATGGTCCGGAGGTGCAAGCGAGACTTGAAGAGATCATCCGGCAGATAGAATTGGACAAAACAGGCGGCAATGAGAAAGAATCTATCATTCTCATTACAGATCTCAATCTCACCACGAAAGAGGGCAATTGGATCGAAAACGAAGCGATGCGCGTCGGCGCTAAGCTCCAGCTGCTTGATCATCATGCGAGCGGTTTGCAAGCGAGTGAACGCTTTGCATGGTACAAACTCGATACCACTCGCAGCGCCACCCTCATCACTTATGATTGGCTGCAAAAGCGCTACAATTTCGATAGTGAAAAAAACTTTGCGGATATTGTCCAAGCGATCAACGCGATCGATATTTGGGTGAGCGATGACCGCTATTTTGAATTTGGAAAAGTCTGTTTGGGGATGATCTCGGGAGCCAAAGAGATCAATCGGATCCTCTTTCCGCAAGAAGACCGCAAATTCAAGCTGAATCTCATCGAAAAGGCGCACTCGCTTGTCAAGGAAAATGAGGGAAATATTCTTCTCGATGACACACTCCATCAAACCAAAAAGGGATTTTTCTCTCTGGGGAAAAACGACACCAAAGACAATCTTGTAGCAGAGTATATCACCAAACTCTTGAGCATCGACAAAGAACGGCTGACTATCGATTATGAAGGCTGCAAGGGCTTACTCGGCTACAATGTCGGAAGCAGCTCACTCATCGGAAATGCATTTTTGTTGGCAAATCCCGATTATGACTTTTATATGGATATCAACTATCGCGGTCAATTCTCACTCAGAGGTATCAACAAGCTCGATCTCTCCAAAATGGCAGCCAAGATAGGCAATGGCGGCGGACACCCTAACGCAAGCGGGGGAAAGATAGAGAGCTACAAAGACTCTTTTGTCTATGAAAATATCAGAAATTTTGTACAAAATCACCTCAACGAATCAACACAAAAGTAAGTAAGAAAAATCTTCTAAATAGTCTCTTCAGATACATTTTTGCGGGTTGCGCGATGGAAATACCAATAGATCCCGCCGGCAATCGCCATTCCAAGCGGCATGAAAAAATACCAATGCTCTTTGGCATAAGTGATTATTTTCAAGATCTCTTCACCGAAGTACCATGTAGGCAGGATCGTAATAGCAGCCCAAACCCACGCACTGAGCAGATTGATAAAAGCAAATTTTTTGGCATCGTAGCGAGTTAATCCTATTGAGATAGGGATGATGGTGCGCATACCATACATATAGCGCTGCATAAATATGATCGGCCAGCCGTATTTTTGAAGCATCAGATGGGCAAGCGCAAACTTTCTTCTCTGGTTTCTAAGATTTTTGTGGATATAACTCTTGTTAAATCTTCCGGTATAAAAATAGATTTGATCACCGGCAAATCCACCCAAACCGGCGATAAAAATAGCCCAAAAGAGGTTCATATCTCCGGTATGGCACAAAAGCCCCGCCATAAAAAGACCCGTCTCCCCCTCCATGATGCTCCACGCAAAGAGTATGATGTAGCCATACTCTTTCAAAAGCCAGATCAACTTCTCTTCAAATCCGCCTGCCGGGGCTTGGAAAAGGGCAAAACCCACAAAGGATAAAAATGCAACCACTGCAACAAAAAGCATCTTGCCA
This sequence comes from Sulfurovum sp., assembly GCA_022729615.1. Classification (GTDB taxonomy): domain Bacteria; phylum Campylobacterota; class Campylobacteria; order Campylobacterales; family Sulfurovaceae; genus SZUA-451. The sequence goes on along the minus strand of DZAQ01000029.1, from coordinate 4,421 downwards.
GAATGCGCTTTGAAAAATTCCATTCACTGCCTTTCATTGCTTTAAAATTACTATATTATAGCAGTTTATGTGCAATATTAGGTATCCCAAAATAGTAACCATCTTGATACCCGAAGATGTTATAATACCCCAATGAAATCAATTTATATGACCGATTTGGATCACACCTTTCTGCGAAGCGATCAGACTCTTAGCGATTACAGCCGTCGAATCTGGAATGACAAAAGCAAAGAGCATCTCCTCTCTATAGCTACTGCGAGAAGTTATAACAAAAGCCTTGAATTTCTATCGGGGTTCAACCTTCGGGCGCCTATGATCTTGCTGGATGGCAGCATGGTCGTTTCGCCGCAAAAAGAGCTCATTGACCTCAAACTTGTGAACAAATCACTTGGAGATGCCATCATCGATGAGGGGAAACAATTTCATATTTATCCTTTCATCATAGCGCTCAAAGATATGCAGCTTGGCGAGTCTTTCCTTTTTCCCGCCACACTCAATTGGCATCAAAACAGAGTTTTGGAAAACTACCATAATGACCCGAGAATGGTTGAATGCGAGAATATCAGGGCGATGGAGATGAATCTCAAATTGGTCTATTTCGGCGAATATGAACTCTTGAGTTCTCTTACAAATCACCTCATGGAGATTTTTGGCAAAGAGCTCGAATATAAACTTGCGCCCGAGAAGTACTCAAAAGGATATTTTCTGACTATCCTCCACCCTCAAGGCGACAAAGCCCATGCTCTCGAAAAAGTCGCCGAGTATCTGGGCTGCGAAATGAGCAGTTTTACAGTTTTTGGTGACAGCATCAATGATTTGGGGATGTTCGAAAAAGCCGGCACTGCCGTGGCGGTCCAAAATGCTCTTGATGAAGTCAAAGCCAAAGCCGATATTGTTTTGCCTCATACCAATGACGAAGACGGAGTTGCGAAATTTTTGGCCGGAGCCAAATAAGAATGATCTATTTACCCAATACCTGATTGATCATTGCCAATCTCTCAGGCGTCCCGATATCGTGCCACTCTCCCCCAAACAGCTCTCCGCTCACATTTCCACTCTCCATCGCCCCTCTCAAGAGTGGCGCCAAAGCTCTTTTGCCGTACTCAATATCCGCAAAAAAGATCGGTGAGTAATATCCGATACCGGAAAATGTATATCTCTCTCCTTCCTGTGCAAAAAGTCTGCCTTTGCGTAGGACAAAATCACCCGTAGGATTGTGTTGGGGGTTTGGCACGAGTATCAAGTGTGCCGATACTCCGTCGGCAAGCCTAAAAGCAGTATCAAAAACATAATCACACCAAACATCGCCGTTGACCACCAAAAACGGTTCATTTTCAAAAAACGGCAATGCTTTTATGATCCCCCCTGCACTCTCCAAAGCCCCCTCTTTTTGCTCGTCCGAGTAATGAAGCCTCACGCCCCATCCGGAGCCGTCCCCCAAAAATTCCTGTATTTTAAATCCAAGATGGGCTATATTGATAACTATCTCTTCAAATCCGGCACCGGCAAGCTTTTCAATATGCCAAACTATAAGCGGCTTCCCGCCTACTTCAAGCAACGGTTTTGGAAGTTCATCGGTAAGAGGACGCATCCTCTCCCCTCTGCCGGCTGCTAGTATCATCGCTTTTTTCATCTTAACACCCCAAATAAAAATATTATTTTAAAATGCTGCATAAATCCTTTGTCTGAGGATACTTGGTCGCAGCATCAAGCACATATTTAAGCGTCAAAGGAATATCTTTTAGATACCCATTCTTGCCGTCACGATGATAGAGTCTTGCAAATATACCAAGCACTTTAATATGCCTTTGAATGCCCATCATATCTACCCACCGAATCATAGTCTCATCGTTTATCTCTGTAGCTTTTTGGTCTCTGAAATATAGGATTAAATCCTTTCGTTTTGACTCGTCTAGTTCATAGTAGCAATCTTTCAAGAGAGATACCAAATCATAAGTAATCGCCCCGTTTCTTGCATCTTGAAAATCTATCACCCCCAAGCTGCCATCATCTTTTATCATAATATTTCTTGAGTGATAATCGCGATGGACAAAAAGACCTTGAGGTTGAGCCAAAACTTGATCGGCGATATATCTCAAAACAGCATCGAGTTTCGACTTTTGTTCCTTATCCAAAAAAATATTCAAATGCTTTTGCAGATACCACTCCTCCATCAGACCCATCTCAAAAAGCAAAAATTCTTTGTCATACAGAGCGACTCCATCGACATTTGCTTTTTGCATGGAGATTATCTCATCGATGGCTTTTTTGTAGTACTCCTCTTCACTCTCAAAATTTAAGAGATCAAGCAAATGTGTGGAGCCGAAATCTTCAAGTATCAAATATCCAAGCTCAAGATTTTGTTCTATTACTTTTGGCACTCTCACTCCTGCACCAAAAAGTCTTTTTTGCACATCCAAAAATGGAACAAGCGACTCTTTTTGAAGTGAAGAATCCATCAATATAAAACTTTTATTATCTTTGGCAACTCTATAATAACTCCTAAAACTCGCATCGCTTGAAGCCGCTTTGAGACTATATTCACTCCAGCCTAACCCTTCAAGCCATGCGCTAATTTCCTGCATACAATCCCCCCAAAACCACATCAGAAGAAGCTCCGGTGATATCTTGCAACTCTACCGCTTCGCCCTTGACCCTCTTGTATGCCAGCCAAGCCATCATCATAGCCTCCATGGCATCACCGCTTACTCCAAGAGTATCAGAAATAAGAACTTGACTTGGATACATCAAGTCGCTCAGCCTCTCTACAAGAAAACTATTTTTCGCCCCGCCGCCGCAAAGTATGATAACTTCACGATCAAATCTTTTCGCCTCATTGGCTATGGTAACCGCCGTAAGTTCCGTCAATGTTCGCAATACATTTTTTGCCCACTTCATATCATTTTGTGTGTGACTATTTGCATTCATGATGGATCCACGGGTCAAGCCCGAGGATGACGGACTGTCGTCATTCCTGCGAAGGCAGAAATCCACACTGCTTATCTTCTCCTCCACCCAAGCGATATTGAAATACTCTCTGCCCGTACTCTTGGGATACTCTTTGGCAAAATAGCCATCAGCCAGCATCACCTCAAGAAGCCCCCCATCCGCCTCGCCGCTCTTCGCGATTTCGCCGTTCTTGTCATAGGGGATACCGAAATATTTCGCGCTCCACGCATCAAGAAGTACATTGCCGCAGCCTGTATCGTATCCGATCACCCGTTCATTCAATAGAGAGATATTTGCCATTCCGCCGATATTGACTACCGCTGTTTTTTTGTCACTCTTGCCGAACAAAAATGTGTGAAAAGCAGGTGCGAACGGCGCCCCCTGTCCGCCTGCCGCCATATCCTTGCGCCTCACATCTGCCACCACACTCAAACCTGTACGGTATGCGACGATGTTGGGGTCACCGCATTGCATCGTAAAAGGATATTTAGCATCCGGAGCATGCCAAAGAGTTTGTCCATGCAGACCGATCGCACCGATGCGATCTTTTTTTATGTCGTGACGAACCAAAAATGCGTTGATCGCCGCAGCAAACTGCACTCCAAGCACATGGTCGATCTCTCCGATTTCAGACAGCGTGGTTTGCCCGCCTATCACTGAGAGGATGTGCGCCTTCAATGCTTCCGGAAACGGATACTCTTCAGATGCGATCAGCTTGCAGCTCTTGGCATCGATCAGGCACAATGCGACATCGATACCATCAAGCGATGTGCCGCTCATCACCCCAATATAGAGATTTTTCACTCTCCGCCTTCCATTTTGTCACAGACATCTCGCAAAAAAGTGCTCGAAATGACCAGAGACATCTTGATATAATTACTCTATTATACCATTGATATATAAAGAGTATTTCGCTACTATCGAAAAACTATAAAGTTGGAGGTTTTTATGAAGAGTTGGCATGGGAGTTTTCGAATTTGGCATTGGCTTTTTGCGTTCACATTTATCTTTATGGCTTTGACCGTTGCAGCGCGTGAGACTTTTTTGGATAAATCGCTAGTCAGCAGTATCATTATCGAGGATTTGAGTATCAACGACATCACCCTCTCCAAAGAGGATGCGATAGATATCGCCAAAGATATCAGACGGTCACTTTGGAAATGGCATATATATATCGGATATCTCTTTGCCGGATTGGTGGCGGCTAGGTATCTTCTCTTTTTGACCCCAAGCGGCAGACAAAATTACATCCATTGTTCTGAAAAAACCCTTCACAAAAAAGGTGCAGCGGCTGTCTATCTGCTCATATACGCCTCTGCCACAATCCTGGCTTTGACGGGTCTAGGCATGAAATTTGGCGAGGGATTAGGTTTCAGTGAGGATTTTTCCCATACGCTTGAAGAGATTCACGAAATTGCCTTCTATGGCATGCTAGCTCTGGTCACTGCGCATATTGTCGGAGTTGTCATCGC